>JAJYGB010000088.1 GCA_021785235.1 Bacteroidota bacterium | reverse complement strand
ATCTAGTACAGGAGCAATTAAGATGCCGTGCATAGATGCGAAATTCAGGCGAATTTAGACCGAAACAGGGGATTCTTTTGATGAGCCCGTCATTGGGACGCCAGAGGGGGCAATAAAATTGCCTTGTTCACGGGCATTTTGGGACAGTGTATCCAAGGTGGGGAATGAAGGGAGAGGCTGTCCCAAAAGGCGTCGTTCTAAGTCGACGGCGCCTTCGAGACAACCTCTCGAATCTTGACGTTCTCTTATTTCATCAACAACATCTTGTGACTTTGAGTGAAGTCCTTAGACGTCAATCTGTAGAAATAGACGCCGCTCGAAACGGACGAGCCTGACGCATTCCTGCCATCCCACGTCACCTTGTAGGATCCGGCACTGAAATGGTTGTCAACCAGCGTCTTGACGAGCTGTCCGATTGAGTTGTAAATCATTATCCTGACGTTCTCGGACTTCGGCAGCGAGAAATTGATGGTCGTTGTCGGGTTGAACGGGTTCGGATAATTCTGATCGAGCGCAAAAGCTGTCGGTACTTTGTTGGTAACAACTTCGACACCAGTCAGTGTGCCGAGCGCCCTTGTGAGAATTCCGAACGTGTACTTGGCGTTGTGTACTCCGTAGCTTCCGTCGTTGACGACGTAGTAATAGTCATACACAGCCTTCAGGTAATTCGGGTTGCCCGCGATCGCGGCTGAGTCTGTGCTGACCGCTCCCGTCGTATCCTTCGGAAGGATCGCCGCGAGCTTGGTGAGCAACCCCTTCACCTCAGTCTGTACGCCTTCGACCTTTCCGTTTCCGTCGTAGTCTTCCGGCGCTTTTATGTCGTCGAAACTTGACAGCGGTCCATGACAGCTCTCGCAGACGGTTACGTTATCGGTCATCTTGCCTGTGCTATCGGGCCCGCTCATCTTCCATGTGTGACTGCCGAGAAGATAAGCTACGTTGCCGCTTGCCGCTGACATGTGGCAGGTAACGCAAGCATCCGTCAGCTGGGAATGAGTCGTTACACCCGTTATGCTCTTATCGCCGAACTGCACGGCATTCTGGCCGTAGAACATGTCGGTCTGCGTGCCATAATGTGGGCTATAATGGCTGGCCCATTTCTTCGTGTACGTGTCTGCAGTTCTTCTAGATTTATGACAGTTCATGCAGAGTCCACCCGTTCCTGCGTCCGGAATAGCGAATCCGTTCATGAGAGTATCCGCAGTAACCTTCCTCAGCTGATGAGGATTCGTTTCGGAATGCGGATCATGGCACGACGCGCAGCCGATGGGCATCGCTCCCTGAGTACCGGATAACTTCTGGCTGGTAGCATATAGATAGAAGCCGGTCCCATTGTGGCACTTCGCGCACGAGGCGCCGTTTACTCCGGCGTCTTCTTCTTGAACGGCGTTCATCCCGTGACCGCTTATGGCATATTCCCTAACGATTGAATGATGCGTCGGGGCATCATGGCACTGGGCGCACACCTTCACATCAAGCGACTTGCTTATCGCCTTCGCATTGCCGTTATGTTCACTTCCCGGGCCGTGGCAGTTTTCACAGCCGATGGTCGCCAGCTGCGCGAGCTGATGAGAGACGTTGTAGAGATGTGCGAAGTTAGTATCGACATAAGTCGATGGGAAAGTCCAGCCCGATGCGGCGGCCACATCATCAAATCCGCCGTTGGATGCGTTCTTGTCGTAACCGGTCGTATGACAGCTGATGCAGCTTGAGCTGTAATGCGTCTGCCTCGGATCGGTACCGTTGATCGCTCCCTGGAATATGGTGGCATGCGGTGTGTTTACCCACTTCTGCACCATAGAAAGATGGCACAGTCCGCATTTGGGATCCTGCAGGGTGCCGGGACCTCCTCCGCCCATCATTCCGACACCTTCGTATGTCGCGGAAATTACGGTATCGGTTACCGAAGCCGTGCCGCCTGAGGTCGAGAGCGTGAGCTTGATTATGTAAAGCCCTGTCGTATCCGGCCGCATCGTCGTGAAAGCCTTGTCGGTGGTGTCGATGACAGTCGCGGATCCCGACGGATTAGCTAAGATTTGCCACGTGACGGATGTTATCGTGCCGCCCGCCAAATCTTTAGCGTTCAAATAAACAATTGAGCCTTTGCCTACCGTATTCAGTCCTGATGTCGTTGTCCTGGTGCCCTGTGATCCATAGTGCTGCGCAAGCTCATACTGTGACATACCCACAACTTCAATTTGTGGGACGGGGGTCTGTGACAACGCAACGCCAGCGAACATAAGCAAGGCCATGGTACATCTGGAAAATAATTTTCCCATGGTGATATCTCCTCGTTTTATGCTGACTTGCTATTGTTAAGCTCCCTGACTTGAGCTTAGTTCATTCCGGTGCAACTAAAGTGCCGGTAAAACCGAAAGGTCGATGTCCTTTCCGCGCAAAAAAAGAGAGGGGAGGCAAATTTCCGTGTCGGGAAAACCGGCACTCCGTCCAGTTCAGGAACAAATTACCCCAGCACGGGCAATATTAGACAAGATGAGCCGTGTTTCCTTTCCCAACACAAATAAAAAGCGGGACGAGCAGAAGCTCCATCCCGCCTTGGATACTTAATTTGAAGTGATGTCAGTACAAGAACATCGGCTTATCGAGGAGGTGTGCCACTTTAGGTTTGTATTCTTCTGAGTCGTAGAGCTCGCTCACATCGACGCGTTTGAGACCGCTCGCGATGCTGTCGATAGGAATGTGCGTGTACTTTCCTTCCTTGAGAGCGACCATCCTGCCATACTGCTTCTTGATAATCAGATCGGTGGCAAGATTCGCGTAGCTTATCGCAACCATTCTATCGAGGGCGTCCGGCTCGCCGCTTCTCATAAGATATGCGACCTGCTGGTAAATTACTTCGGTGCCGGTGATTTCCTTCAGCGCGTCGCCGGTTATCTGCCCTATGCCGCCGAGCTTTTTGTGACCGTAGGCATCCGCCTGGCCGTACTCGATGATCTTCCCGCCAGTCATCTGGGCTCCCTCAGAGATCGTCATGATAGCATAGCCGCTCGGATTGCGCTTCTTGTCTTCGAGGAGAAGCTTAGCGAGTTTCTCCGGGTCGAAAGGCACTTCTGAAATAATCGCTCTGTCAACTCCGGCGAGGTATGCTGAGATGAGGGAGGTCTCGCCGGAGTTTCTCCCGAAGAGTTCAACAACTGCGATTCTCTCGTGCGATCCGGCGGGAGTGCGCAGCGCTGTAATGAAATTCACGCTCCTGGTGACTGCGGTGGAGAAACCGATGCAATAGTCGGTGCCGAATACGTCGTTGTCCATCGTCTTCGGTACGGCAACGACAGGAAAACCTTCCTTGTGAAGACGCACGGCATAACTGAGAGTGTCATCGCCTCCGATCGGGAGCATGGCATCGATCTTTAGTTTCTCGAGGACCCTGAGGACATGCGGCGTGAAATCAAGAGGCGGATCATCTTTCTTCGGTGGGTGTTTAGGGTCGCGTAGAAATTCCGGGACATTCGCAGGCCTTACTCTCGACGGGTTCGTTCTTGAGGTATGCAGAAATGTTCCGCCAGACCTGTCGACAGTGCGAGTGTTTTGTTTGTTGAGCGGCATTACCCATTCCTGGTCGCCATCTTTCGAATCTGTGTTGTAGTTGAGAAGTCCGCCCCAGCCGCGTTTGATGCCGATTACTTCGATCCCGGCGTCCTGCGCTCTGTAGACGGCAGCCTTTATGCAGGGATTCAAACCAGGTACATCACCTCCGCCTGTCAGGATTCCAATTCGCATACGTTTGCTCCTTTGATTGTAATTATGTCCAAGAGGAATTTATGAAGTAAAGCGAGAACATAGAAAGTCGAAGTGAAAGACTATCGTCCGATATTAAAGATGACGTTGCGCTCATACTCGGAGTGAAACAATTGGGAGGAGATCAGGAAAGCGGCAGA
>JAJYGB010000435.1 GCA_021785235.1 Bacteroidota bacterium | reverse complement strand
CCCGACATCTGGCGAATAGTAACAAGGCTTGGTCTGCGCTCTCCGGTACACTGTACCGCAAGCGGGCTGGCCATCATTGCCGAGTTTTCGGAGGCACAGTTGGATGAGATTGTTCGCAGAAAGGGTCTCACGAAATTCACGTCAAAAACGATTACTACCAAACGCGCGCTGGTCGACAAGCTGGCCGAAGTGCGCAAACTGGGCTATGCGGTTGCCAATGGTGATTACAAGACGGATCTTTTTGCCCTCGCGGTGGGCATCAGAGACCACCACGGTAGAATTGTCGGTTCCCTGATGACCGCCATACATCCCGATGTCGCCAGGAGTAACAAGAAACAGGTCAAGTCTCTTGTTCAAGCCCTGATTAAATTAGGAGCCGAAATTTCCAAGCTAATCGGCTACGACGGCAGCAAGTAACCGGCATCGTCGCCACGGTCACAACAAATCATCAACCCATCTCCGAAGGAAGTCAATGGATTTAGGAATTGTCAGCGATGAGATCGCTCCCGGGTTCCGGGAGGCTCTCAATTACGGAACATCATGGGGAATAACCAAATACGAGATACGCACACTGAAAACCGGGCGGGTACCGAACGTGGAACATCGCGAAATTCAGGAAGTCCTGGATGGCATCCGCTCCGAAGGAGTAGAAATATCTGCGCTCTCACCCGGCATGTTCAAAATGCCCGTTACGAATCAAGCGGAGATCCGGCGGCAACTTGATGTATTATTGCCGGACACAATCAGGATTGCCGAAAAGTTCGGGACACAAAAATTGATCGTGTTCGGTTTCCAACGGAATCCGGGAGAGCCGTCAGAGAATCTAAAATTGGCAGTCGATTATCTCGGGGAAGCCACTGAGATAGCCAAAAAGGCCGGAATGACATTACTTATAGAAAATGAACCCGGCTTCTGGTGCGACACGGGAACTAACACCGCCAGTATCCTAAGCGAAATCTCATCCCCGGCCCTGCGGGCTAATTGGGATCCGTGCAATGCGTTTGGTCTGGACGAGGAACCATTCCCTGACGGCTATGCTGCCGTCAAGGAGTTCGTTGCCAATGTTCACGTGAAAGATACACGCAAGGGAGCGCTGGTCGAATGTGTTCCTGTCGGCGAAGGTCTCATAGACTGGCGGGGACAGCTGCGTGCACTTCTCGAGGATCGGCTTGTAGAGCATGTGACTATCGAAACGCACAGCCTGCCGCTGGTCGAGAAATCGAAGCGAAACGTCGATGTTCTCCGTACCTTGCTGTCGGAATTTAAGGGAACGTAACGTGGTGACAGACATCTTTCTTGAGTCACCAATTTATTAAAGGATAACAAAGGGATAACATGACCGATAAGCACTTTTCATACAAAACTCTTGACGAGCTCAGGCACGAGGCCGAAGCACTTGGGGTTGACGTAACTTTTGAGGAAAAGCTGGAAGCGATCTCTAAACCCGTCCGTATCGGGACCAAAACGATAGGCAACTCACTTGCAATTCACCCGATGGAAGGATGTGACGGAACGCTCGACGGACGGCCTGACGAACTTACATATCGCAGGTGGGAACGGTTCGGAGAGGGAGGCGCTAAACTTATTTGGGGAGAAGCAACCGCGATCGTGCCTGAGGGAAGGGCTAATCCCCGTCAGTTGTTGTTGAATGATAAAACCATGTCCGACTTCGGCAGACTTCTCAATGGAACCCGGAGCAAACACCGGGATGTGTTCGGCAGGGATGACGATCTTATGGTCGGCATACAGCTGACACACTCGGGGCGTTATAGTTACCCAAAGCCACTCATCGCGTATCACCATCCACAAGTCGACAGGATGACTTATGCGGACAAGAGCCGCGGGATCAGGGTAACGTCTGATTACCCGGTCCTCTCTGATGATTATCTTGAGAGGCTGGAAGATGTCTATGTCGACGCGGTGAAAAAAGCCGCCGCTATTGGGTTCGATTTCGTGGATATCAAACAATGTCACACATATCTTCTGAATGCGCTTCTTGGCGCAAGGGTGCGACCGGGTAAATACGGTGGAAGTTTTGAGAACAGGACGCGATTCATCCGTAACGTTCTGGCAAAGATAAAAGATGCTGTCGGAAGCCGAATAATCGTGGGCTCCCGTATAAACGCGTTCGATGGGATCCCTTTTGCCGAGGATCCGGAAACAAAGATTGGCACGCCTGCGCGCTACGAGATACCGTATCAGTACAGCTTCGGCATAGACAAGTATAACCCCTTGCAGGAAGATCTTTCGGAGGTGTTGCCTTTTGTTAAGATGCTGACCGAATCCGGCGTCGAGCTCCTTAATGTTTCCCTCGGAAGTCCTTACTACAACATGCACATCGGGCGGCCTTTCGATCGCCCGCCGGTGGACGGCTATCACTCGCCAGAACATCCGCTCGTCGGCGTGGAACGTCATTTCAGGATTACAGGGAAAATCCAGGAAGCCTTCCCGAATCTACCTATTGTTGGAACCGGATATAGCTGGCTTCAGAAATTCTTCATCAACGCCGGTGAATCCAACATCAGAAGAGGGAGAGTGAAGATCGTGGGAATCGGCCGCGGAGCGATAGCATATCCAAACTACGCAAAAGATATCCTGAACGGAATCGAATTGAAAAGTAGTAAGGTTTGTTACGGCGCGAGTTTTTGCACGGATCTGATGCGCTCCAAGAATAACGAGCTGGGACAGTTTGCGACGGGATGTGTGCCAAGGGATCCGGTATACACCAAAATATATAAGGAGTCTCTGATGGCGAATAGGGAAAAGCAGGCCGTCGAAGAAGTGAAGGTGGACGGAGAAAAAGGGAAATGAATAAATCAAAACTAAACATTGCGCTCGTCGGGGTAGCCAACCACGGACAGACAATTCTCAGAATGATAAGGGCTAATGATAAGCTTGTACTCAGGTCGTGTTATGATATCGATTCAGAAGCAAGTCTGAAAGTCGCGTCCGAAACGGGTTGCAGAGCCAAAACGAGTTACGACGCCTTGTTGGCGGATCCGGAGCTGGACTCAGTTGCTTTAATAACGCCCAACTTTGTACACCTCGACCAGGCTGTCAAGGCTTTCGATGCAGGGAAACACGTCTTTATCGAGAAACCCCTGGCTACAAATGTGCGTGAGGGGCGGTTAATTGTGGAAGCGGCTGCGAGGGCAGGAAAAATTCTCCAGGTTGGCCACAACACAAGAAAAAGGAGATCGTTCCGGGAAGCCAAGAGATTCATAGAGTCGGGAGAGCTGGGTGAAATAGTAAGCGTTTACGCGAATATGTCGTTCGACTTTGGTCTCACCAAAGACGTCCCTGAATGGAAGAAACAGAAGGATAAATGTCAGCTCCTGCCGATGACACAGCTCGGGATACACTTCGTCGATACACTGCAGTATCTGATCGGTCCTATCGGTTCGGTCACATGCGTCCAGCGGTCGGCGTTCATGAGAAACAAAAAGGGGGAGAGTGTGACGGACAGCGTTGCGGCCACGCTAAGTTTCGAAAACGGAGTCATCGGGGCGATACAATCCGATTACGTATCAACATCCACCTACGCTATCGTAGTCTCCGGCACGAACGCGAAGATAACGTGCGGTGACAATAGTATCCTCGTTGAGAAGCGTCAAGCGGGGAAAATAGAAACCGAGACACTGTCTGCGGCGGAGAAACTTGACGGGGAAAGCTATTTTGCGGAAATAGAAGAGTTTGCCGACTGCGTCCTGAACGGCCGGACTCCTGAAGTCGATGGACAATCAGGGCTAAGAAATCTCGCGGTTGTTGAGGCGATGCTCGAGTCCGCGGAAACGGGACGCATCGTTAGTGTCGCTGAAACTATCAACCGCCGCTGAAGTATTTGGACGGCCTTCGACACGGTTGAAGAGGCCGCTCGGCAGACGCTGATCGTTTAAAAAA
>JAJYGB010000271.1 GCA_021785235.1 Bacteroidota bacterium | reverse complement strand
CATGTGATGTGGAATGTATATGTAAAACTCACTGGTGAATTCAAATGTCAAGGGAAGAAACTGTCAAGAGAATAATCGCAGGAGGGGCCGTTGCCGTCATCAGGCTCGCCGATCCTGGCAAGCTTATCAAAGTGGCGGAGGCTATCCATGCAGGTGGCATTTCCGGCATCGAAATAACTATGACAGTGCCGAACGCGATCAAAGTAATCGGCGAGGCGAGCAGGGAAATGGGGGACTACATGAACGTGGGCGTCGGATCCGTCTTGAATGCAGAGACGGCTCGGATGGCAATCGATGCAGGTGCAAGGTATGTCGTCAGCCCGATATTTAAAAAAGAGATTGTGGAAGTCGCACACGAACGCGATATCCCCGCCATCCCCGGCGCGTTTACTCCCACTGAGATCCAGACCGCTTACGAAGCGGGAGCAGACATAGTCAAGGTGTTCCCTGCCGATGTTGTCGGCATGGCCTTCTTCCGAGGTGTTCTCGCGCCGATGCCACATCTTAAATTGATGCCCACCGGTGGAGTGACGCTCAAGAATGCCGGAGAATGGCTGAAGTCCGGCGCCTGCGCTGTGGGTGTCGGTTCGGCCCTCCTCGATAGGAAAGCGATAGACTCCGGCAAATACCAGGTCCTGACTGAGAACGCGAAGATCATGATGGAAAGCATCATAAGGGCCTGGCAAGAGATGAAAGTTGCGTGATTTCCGTTCCCAAATGTTTCGAAAAGCGCGTCTCCATTTCCACAATCTCGCAGGAGGGAATTATGTCTGAGAAAGTCGTTACGATGGGAGAGATAATGCTCCGCCTTTCTACTCCCGGGTACACAAGGTTTGTCCAATCGCAGCAGTTCGACATCAACTACGGCGGAGGCGAAGCGAACGTAGCTGTGTCGCTGGCCAACTACGGTTTTGAAAGCTATTTCATCTCGAAACTTCCCAAGCATGAGATCGGGCAATCTGCAGTGAATAGCCTTCGCAGATTTGGCGTGAGGACCGATTACGTGGTTCGGGGGGGCGACAGAGTGGGGATATATTTCCTCGAGACAGGCGCAAGCCAGAGAGCGTCCAAAGTGATTTATGATCGAGCTGATTCCTCGGTCACGGAGCTTGCAACGGAGGAGCTTGACTGGGAAGAAGTGTTTTCCGGGGCGAAGTGGTTTCACTGGACAGGAATTACGCCGGCGCTAGGTCCGAAAGTACAGGAGACTCTTAGGGCAGCCTGCGAAGCTGCCAGGAAGAAGGGAGTCATCATAAGCGCGGATCTGAACTATCGAGCCAAGCTCTGGACGACGAAAGAAGCCCAGGCTGTAATGGTGCCGCTAATGGAGTGTGTGGATGTTTGCATAGCGAACGAGGAAGACTGTGAGAAGAGCCTCGGCTTTCACGCGGGCTCGACAATTGTCGAAAGCGGTGAACTCGATGAGCGCGCGTATTTTGAGCTGGCGACGAAGCTTAAGGAAAAATTCCGCTTCAAGTCTGTCGCTATCACTCTTCGCGAGAGTTATTCCGCTTCGCGAAACGGGTGGAGCGCGATCCTTCACGACGGCACTGACTGCAAGGAGCCTTACCGGTCAAAGAGATACGACATGGAGATCGTCGACAGGGTGGGAGGCGGCGATTCGTTTGCGGGCGGTTTAATCTATGGCCTCATCACTAAGAAGAACACGAAGGAGGCGCTCGAGTTCGCTGTTGCCGCTTCGTGCCTCAAGCAAACTATTCCGGGAGATTTTAATATGGTGTCCGTGGATGAGGTTGAGAAGCTCGTGAAGGGGAGCGGATCCGGCCGGGTTGAGAGGTAGCAGGGCGGCTTGTCTCGGACCAAATTTGAATAGCCAAAGGAAACTCGGAGATGATTCTAACAAGGCGCTCGTACCTTTTCTTGCTTTCAACCATACTGATCGTAGGCGGCCTTTCTTGCCGGGCTCGATCGCAAAACTTACTCTCCCCGCAAAAGGGACCGTGGGTTCCGGACGTTGGGGAAGGTGAGTACCGCAATCCGATAATCTTTGCCGATTATTCCGACCCTGACGTTTGCAGAAAGGGAGACCCCTTCTTTCTCATCGCGTCGAGCTTCCTCCAGTTCCAAGGTCTTCCCGATTGGTTACGCGGATTTCGACTGGTTCAGGATACGTTAAAGTGATACGAATCCCATCTGCCGTTCTAATGCGGTGGGTGCACGCAGGCGAATTTCTCCCGTCGCGACATCGTCTTTCATATGAATGGAAACATTAGCATAACGAGGATTGATAATGGATAAGTTGACCATGGTGCTGGCTTTAATCGGACTAATGGGAATATCTGCGGTTCTTGTGAATAACAAGATAGCAGGAACCATCGTCTGCTTTGGCGATTCGATCACGCATGGCGCCAAGGTCAACGGGCACAGCTGGGTGTACCTCCTTTCGAAGGAGCACGCGGGAATCAACTTCGTGAACGAGGGAAGGAACGGTAGAAAAACTGCCGACAGGAAGGAGCTTCTCCCAGTGCTGAGAAAGTATAAAAAGGCAGAAGCGTTCCTGATTTTTCTCGGTGTGAATGATCTGAAAGATGGCAATGACAGCATGGTCGCCAATTGCGTCACGAATATGGAATGGATGATAAATAAGATTCGGAATTCCAATCCGCGGGCGAAGATCGTAATACTTTCTCCGTGCGAAATCAATCTCAGAACAATGTCCCCGCTAAATGTCAGAAAGAAATACAATATGAACACCGAGATGGCTCTGGTCGCGTTAGAAAAGTCATACAGGCGATTGGCAAAGGAAGAGTCGGTGGAATTCATATCCTTGCTCAGGGTCGTCTCGCCGGCTAACTATGCGGACGGACTCCATCCCAACGCTGCCGGACAGCAAGAGATTGCGGCTGCGGTCTGGAAGGGGCTGAGCAAACTTGTTAGGTAGCGTTCCTGAAGCTCATCCACCGATGAGAGGTGATGACGCGTGCGGCAATAAATGATCGTCCATCAGCTAGGAATTCACGGACCAGAATCGTCTGGAGTTTTTCTCGCAACTCGGCACAGGCGAGCTCCCGAAGTTCGTTCGGTTGCCGGTTCTAGTCGTCGTTGAAGGGACAAATTTCAAACAAAGTGCTTGACATTTAAGCTCGCTGAGTGTAAACTAAGGCGTTATTAAGTTATCGGTTAAGTTATCGTTCAAGTGAACGATAATTTGAAAATTTGAATGCGATTTGAGCGAAATTTGAGGGTTCGTGCGCGCTTCAAGCTGATCGTCGATCCCTCGAAATAGGTTACCCCAATGCCTCGGGATCCTGAACTTGGCAAATCGCAGCCTCATCGGAGCCGTTCCATCATAAGAGTCGCGACACGGTAGTATCTGTCCCTTACGTGCTCCTTTTGTCAAACCGTCACTCAAGCAGGAGGCGAGTATCTGAATTGAGATTTTTTGTTACTCCTTTTACAGAATTCGGAAAGTCGACCGTCCGCATTTCGGTCCCTTTCAATATCGGGCCTCAATTCTGGTTTTTGCATTCTCCCTCGATTGCACGGCGCGGTCTCCAGGGGGTAACTGTAGCGTTACTCCCGGAGGCCCACGGTTTTGCCTCCAAACATCTTCCCTATAACTACGATTTCCGGGAAACGTTGTGATGCTTGGGACCACGAGCCGCACGCATGCCGATTGCTATTCCATTACTGTGGAGTCACAACCTTTCTCAACGTATCATTCTTGCCACGCGACTGCAGAGAGCACGGCGCGTCAGCCTCTCTTGGGAGGGATTATCATCCTATCGATTCTGAGTTCATGGGACCGTTCGTTCCGGTCAGCGTTTAGATATCTGAAGTCGTTTACTCGCAAGTTGAACGGCTTGGAGGCATTCGCTTTCATGTTTCTCCTTCTGGTTGCGTCCGGAACGGCGTTCCCGTTTAATACGCATTACATCGT
>JAJYGB010000450.1 GCA_021785235.1 Bacteroidota bacterium | reverse complement strand
GGCGGCGAGCTCGCTGAGATTGCGCACGATGCCGATAGTCATGACCTTCCCGTCTGAAGGAACATGCGTAACGCTCACCTCTACCGGGATCCGGCGCCCGTCTTTGGAAAGCGCCAGGAATCCATATCGCGACTCGAGTTTCGCTCCGCGGTTATACATCTCGCCCCTTTCCTCGATCAGATGCCTGCTCTCCGGTGCCACCAGATCAAGGAAGTTCTTGTTGGACAACTCTTCAAAAGTGTAGCCGAGCATATCCTGAAAGGTTTTGTTGGCGAAGACGATTGCATCTTCAAATAGTATGTAGATTCCGTCGTTCGATTTTTCGATGAGAACTTCGTACTGCTCCCTGATCCGCGCCACCTGTTCGAGATGAACGAGGCGCTGGCTCTCGAGGGCGCTCCGCCTGTACGCGTAGAAGCCGAGGCTGAGTACGACGACAAGCAGCAGGACCGTCCCTCCCATCAGCACGAGCAAACCCCGGACGTAAGAGTTCACCGACGTCTGGACTGGCCCCTTGTCGACGCTTACCACGATGTACCATACGCTGTCCTGAAGATGCATGTTGTCGGAAGTCAGTTTGCTGGATGTCCAGAGGAACTCTCCGCCGTTCGAATTTATCAGATTCGATTTCATGAGGCCGGTGCCGAGCTCTGATGTCCCTCCGAGTATAAGATCTATGTCGTTCTGGGTATGGCACGACGCGCAAAGCGTCCTTCCTCCTCGCAGCAGAGGCCGGAGACTCTGCTTGTTCCAGCTTGGGACTGTCGACCACAGGTGTATGAACGGGTATCCGGATCGCGTAAAGAGTCCGACCGCCATCCGCGCCGTCGTGTCTTCGAGCCCGAGGACGTTCCTGGTGGGCGGTGGAACGACCTGGAACTGGTTGATGAAAAGCGCGAACGCGCCCTTGAACTCCGGCTTCCCATTCGCGGTACTTGCGTAAATGGGCGCGCCAATCAGCAGGAAGCTCGATGTGTCCCCTTTGCCGACATATGGCAGCACCGGTGGCACGCCGGAGCTTTGCGGCACTGTCTGCTTCGACGACTCGGCTGCGGCCGAAGTCTTCTTCAGATAATGCCAGAAATCAGAAGAAGACAGGTCGGTGCCGATGTATTTCTTCCTCGTCGAATAGACTATGGTCCCCGACCGCGAGATGAGCAAAGCGGCAGATACATTTCTCGTCTTCACGAAACCGTAGTAAGTGTCGACATCCTTTGTTCTTTGGCTGAATGAAGCATCGTGGGCCAGCGCCCCGGCCATGGAACTCAGCCCGGTGGCTCTGCTCTCAAGATAGTCCTTTATATGGGTTGCGGTGGTATAAGAGGTGAAGCTGTTGGAGCTGAATACGATGTTGGTTAGTCTCCCCTCCAGGTCACTCGTTGCGAAATATGTACCGCCGACAATCGCCGCTATCATGAAAATTGTAATTGCGATTATCCCGAGATTCGGATGTGTGGAAAGCGCGCTTGAAAATCGCCTGAAAATATTCACAACCCAATCCTGCCGCTGGATTTCACTTTAGAGACTGTTACCGGTTTATTTGTTTCGCCAAGAAAGGTATCCGAAACCGCCACTTCCTTCCTCCAATGGAAAATGCAATCTACCGACTTCAATTCCAAGCGGGTTTTGCACGGCGGTCGGGGTCCGCCGGAATCCGGCCGTATGTCAGAAACTGCTGATGTCCCTGCCGAAAACCGAAGCTTTGATCCAGTCAAAGAGGACAAGGATCTTGTTTTTCATGCTGACGAGTCTTGTAAGATAGGCCGATCTCCAGAAAAGAAAAGTGGCGAAGCCGTGCCCTTTCACGTTCGGCAGATCGGCGAGCGCGCGCCGACCGCCGACGTAGGCCAGCATCCCGAGGTCGTGATACCTGAAGTGAGATACGGACTTCTGCCTGGCCACCCTGTTGAAATGACGGGCCAGATATTTCCCCTGCTGCTGCGCGACCTGGGCGGTTGCCGGATAACTGACCTCGGCCGGCGTGGCACAGTCACCCGCTGCGTAAATATTTTCTTTCCCATCGACACGGAGGTACTCGTCCGTCAGGAGGCGGGAAGCCCGGTTCTTGCCGTAAGTAAGCGACCGGATAAGTTCCGTCGGTCCGATACCCGTCGACCAGACCACGAGACCGCAGCGGAGTGAAGTTCCATCGTGCAATATTATTCGGTCGAGCCTCACTTCTTTCACGGGCGTGTTCGGCCTGACGTCTATACTCTGCCGTTGGAAGAGACGCATGGCGTATTCAGCCAAACGGGAATCGAAGGCGCTCAGGATTTGGTCTGTTGCTTCGAGGAGGGTTATCCTCGTTTCTGGAATCAGAGCCGGGTACCATTTTACCAGGTCCTCCCGGATGAAATCGTTCAGCTCCGCAGCGAACTCCACACCGGTCGGTCCGCCGCCGACAACGACGAAGTGAAGAAGCCTGTTTCGCTCTGCATCCGGTAGATTCGGTGCGCTGGCTCTTTCGAAATTCCCGATGATCCTTCCTCTTATGGAACGCGCGTCCTGAAGCTCTTTGAGAAAAAGAGCATTTTCACTGACGCCCGGGATGCCAAACGTGTTGTTTACGGCACCGACGGCGATTACTAGGTAATCGTAAGCTAATTCGAAGATTTCCCTGTCCTGTACTGTCCTGCATTCGATTCTGTTCTTCTCTTCCGAAATCGAAACACATTCCGCCTGGTAGTAGCGGATATCGACTCTTGAGGTTCTGATCGGCTCGATTATACTCCGGAATTCTATTGTTCCTACGGTCGTGCTGGGAAGCAAAGGGGTAAACAGGAAATGATTCCGCGGGCTTACAATTGAAACCTGATAGTAATCCAGCTTTATGTTTTTCACAAGACTAAGAGCGGCAAAACCGCTTCCGAGAATTACAATTGTCTTTCTATTGCTTTTCATGCAGGCTTCGATCCGGCACTTGTTCTATCGATATTCAACAAAACAGGGAAGCAAATGGTTTAAGGTTGGCGTAACGCGGCGAAATAATGTTCACCTGACGAAGTGCCTGCACACAGTCTGGAAATGCCGGAATGACGGTCACCTGTACATAACTGATCACCCGCATGAAGGACGTTGATTGAGCAGAATGCCCGGCATGAAATCAGCCGGCATATGCCCGTCCGGTCTCCGCTTATTATCAGTACGTTCCGGCGAAGAGGGAGCGCAGGTCGAGAGACGGTGGCTTCGACTTACTTGCGAGAGTCACGTACGTGCGCCCCAGCATATCTTTTCCCGCGCCGAGCACCGTGCTGATGAGCCCTATCGCTTCTCCAAATTCCGCGGGCGGAAGACTCCTCATAATGAATCTCCACGCCGATTCTTCCAGGACGTTGAAGGCGGTCTGAACCTCCGAAAGATCGAATCCCGCTTCGTATCGCTCTCGTGCGATCTCCTCGGCATGCGACAACATGGGCCCGAGATTCTTTTCGGCGATGGCTCTTACTGAAAGGACGTAGAGTGCTTTAAGCTTCTGACGGTTGTGTTCCTCGCCGGCTTTTTCATAATGAGTGAGATGTGCCCGGGAAAGAGAATTCTCAGCCTCGGTGAGGATCTCGTTCATATGCTCATGAAGTAGTTTGCTCAAATCCATGATTGTGCCTCTGGCTTTGATTTGAATATACTGAACCTCCACGGCATGAATAAAGGCACAGCGCCTGTCACGGCAGTCATCTTCGATGAAGTTCAGACCCTAAGGAGTACGCCGAACCAATAATCGTGATGCTTAAGAATATCCGCGCGCTTGCAAGGACCTCTTTTCTCTTTTGCACGGCCACGCAACCAGCGTTCATGAAGCGTGAGGGTTTCAACGGAATCGAGAACATCGGCTCCGGGATCGGCACGCCGACAGCTACGTCGCGCCCCATGCGGGCACGTGTCCCGCGCCATCTATTCTTGCATGAGTCT
>JAJYGB010000387.1 GCA_021785235.1 Bacteroidota bacterium | reverse complement strand
GAATTTCTTTCTGATGAATTCGAAGACATTCCCACTGTAAACGACTACCTCACAGCTCGCTACTTCTACCTTGGACTGCGATTTATACCTGAAGTCCGTCAGGAAATAGGCGCTGTCGCGGAAAACGAGACAGAAACCCGACGTGCCGCTAAACGTGGTGAGGTACCGGACGTTCGACATATCCGCGACATAAAACGCGTCGAGCGAATTCTTCCGCAGATACCCCTGCAGCCTCTTAACAGATTTTATCGAGTGGTTCTGTAGGTCGTTCAAATTCATAGGTGGTAGTTCGGTGCCTCTTTCACAATGTCCACGTCATGCGGATGGCTTTCATTCAGTCCGGCGGAAGTTATCCTGACAAATCTCCCGTTCTTCTTCAACTCCGGGATCGTCCTGCATCCTTGATAGCCCATCGCCGCCCTCAGCCCACCGACCATCTGGTACACGGTATCACTTAGCGGACCGCGCGACGGGACTCTTCCCTCTATTCCCTCAGGGACAAGCTTGCTGATGTCGTCCTCGACATCCTGGAAATACCTGTCGCTGCTTCCCGCCTTCATGGCCTCGAGCGACCCCATGCCACGATAAGTTTTGTAAGCTCTTCCCTCGTAAAGCACCTTTTCACCGGGACTTTCCTCCACACCCGCAAACAGGTTTCCAATCATTACGCTGTCTGCCCCGGCTGCTATGGCCTTGGCAATGTCTCCGGTTTGTTTTATGCCGCCGTCGGCTATCAGGGGAACCTTGTACTTCGCAGCAACTGACGCGCACTCCATCACAGCCGAAATCTGGGGGATTCCAATCCCGGCGACTATGCGCGTCGTGCAAATACTTCCAGGCCCGATACCCACTTTGACGGCGTCAACCCCGGCTTTTATCAGCGCGGCGGTCCCCTCCTTCGTCCCGACATTACCGGCAACCAGCTGCAGCCCCGGGAATTTTTTCCTCAGCGTCCTGATCATTTCGATGACACCGTGCGAATGTCCATGCGCGGTATCCACGATTACCACATCGACACCCGCTTTCGCAAGAGCTTCGACGCGTTCGATGGTCTCCGCCTTCACTCCCACGGCAGCGCCTACACGCAGCCTTCCCCGCTCGTCCTTGCAGGCGTTCGGGTGGCGCTTCTTCTTCTGAATATCCTTGAACGTTATCAGCCCACGCAATTTGCCGAGGCTGTCGACGACGGGGAGTTTCTCCACTTTGTATTTCTGGAGAATCTTCTCGGCGTCCTCGAGTGTCGTCCCTACCTTTGCCGTGACAAGATGTTCCTTGGTCATATACTCAGAGACCTTCCGGTCATCGTCGTCCACAAACCGCAGGTCCCTGTTGGTAAGAACGCCTACCAGGAGCTCTCCGTTGACTATCGGGATTCCGGAGATGTGATACTTATTCATGAGAGAGATCGCCTCGCGCACGGTGTGGTCGGGGCCGAGAGTCACCGGGTCGGAAATCATTCCGCTTTCCGATCGCCTCACGTGGTCGACCTGCTCCGCCTGCTGGGCAATCGAGAAGTTCTTGTGTATTATACCGATACCTCCTTCGCGGGCAAGCGCGATCGCGAGTTCACTTTCGGTCACCGTATCCATCGCCGCACTTACCAGGGGGATATTCAGCTCGATTCCTCTCGTGAACTTTGTTCTCACGTCCGTATCCCTCGGGAGCACCGATGAATATTGAGGAACCAACAATACATCGTCAAATGTCAGAGCGTCGCCGGTTATCTTGCCAACCATCTTCATGTATTCTTTCTCCAATTCCTGTCAAAATAAACTGATACCATTTCCTACCGCTTACCTCATACTTCTTACGACAAATGGCCGCCAATTCTCATCAGTAGTAAGCCTGAATTCCGGTAATGTCGGCGCCTATAATAAGCGTATGAATATCGTGTGTTCCTTCATAGGTGTAGACGCTCTCCAGGTTTGCCATGTGTCGCATCACCGGATACTCGTCGAGGATGCCGTTGGCGCCAAGTATCGTACGGGCAAGGCGCGCTATCTCAAGTGCGAAGTGGACATTGTTCCGCTTCGCCATAGATACCTGGACTGGTTTATGCTTTCCCTGGTCTTTCAGCCTGCCGAGCTGAAGGTTGAGGAGCTGGCCTTTTGTTATCTCGCTGATCATGAACACAAGCTTCTCCTGCGTAATCTGAAACGCGGCGATCGGCTTGTCGAATTGAATGCGAGACTTAGCGTAGTTCAAGGCGGCGTCATAGCACGCCATCGCCGATCCGATAGCCCCCCATGCAATTCCGTAGCGAGCCTGATCAAGGCACATCAGAGGCGATCTAAGCCCGGTCGACCCCGGGAGCAGGTTCTCTTCAGGAATTTCGCAATCCTGGAACACGAGCTCGCTTGTCACCGAGGCGCGGAGAGAATGTTTTCCTTTCATCTCCGGGGCGCTGAAGCCCTTCGTCCCTTTCTCGACAAGAAATCCACGGACCTTGCCGTCCAGTTTCGCCCAGACTACCGCAACGTCCGCGATCGTGCCGTTGGTGATCCACATCTTCGCGCCGTTGATGACGTACTTGTTTCCCTTCTTTTCGGCGTGGGTCTTCATTCCGCCAGGGTTTGATCCGAAGTCCGGTTCGGTCAGACCGAAGCAACCAATCGCTTCGCCCTTCGCCAATTTGGGAAGCCATCGCTCCCTCTGTTCCTCGGTTCCGAATGTAAAAATGGGATACATGACGAGGCCGCTCTGGACTGAGGCGAAACTTCTAACGCTCGAATCGCCGCGCTCGAGTTCCTGCATGATAAGACCGTACGCTACGTTGTTCAATTCGGCGCAGCCGTACTTCGAAGGAAGAGTTGGGCCGAGAAAACCGAGTTCGCCCATCTTCTTCACGAGATGGCCAGGGAACGTTCCCTCACGAAAATTCTTCTCAATTATCGGGATAACTTCATTCGAGACGAAGTCGCGTACGGTGTCCCTGACAAGTTTCTCTTCCGCCGATAGAAGACTCTCGGTATTGAAGTAGTCAACGCCGCCAAACTGTACCATCGCAACCTCAGGATTTTGGTGGGTTCTCGCCGGCACTCTCCGAAAATACGCTCGGGACCACCGGGGGAACATATGTTTAGCTAAATACGAGCCCGCCCTTGCCGGACTAGGTTGGCTGAAAAAATAGCCAAGAATGGGCAGAGAATCAAGGTTCTGAGGACGCACCAAACTTACATCTCACCAGCGTCCGTAATGTCATCCTCAACCCGTGCTTTCGAGGCCGCCAAAGGCACAGTCGATGAATCACATCCATTCCATCCGGCCGACCGCGGCAAGCCTGTAGGTACGGATTGGTGCGGCGCGGCACGCGTGTCCACGTTTTTCCCAACATAACCTGAATCTGCCCATCCCGCTGGCCTCAGCTATCAATGCAGAAAGTCAACCACCGAACTCCGCGAATCATTCATGGATATTGGGGGATACTTAGTGTCCCACGCCGGCGGGTTCCCGCAACTCAACAAGACTTACGCTCACTTCAGTGACGGACTCCGCGTGATCTCTGCAGAAGTTTCCAGTTCATTTACACGGCATGCTCCGGCTACCGGCGTTTGGCACTGAGCTATCTTGAACTTGAGGTACAGAACATGTGCTGCCTTTCGGCATCCCGCGTACACAGTTTTGATATTAATGCGGGGGAGATAACACAGGGCAATACAAGATTACCACGGATCCGATTTTTCCTAATTAACAATCCGTGAGAATCCGTGCCTTTTTCCGTGTAATCCGCGTGCAACCATTGGGCGCTAGATCCAATCACATGCCATGCAGGCCGATCCGTTTCCATCGAAAGTAGCCTCCACCCCCCGGCATTCAAAAGTTTGAAATTCAATCCTGTTTTCTTTAGTTTTGGGCGCTAACTTCAAAGTGTGTCGGCATAAACAAGCCATTCAATTGAACATTCACAAAACATT
>JAJYGB010000223.1 GCA_021785235.1 Bacteroidota bacterium | reverse complement strand
GATATTTTCGAAAGACTGGTACGAGTATCCCTATCCCGCCGCGATCAATGTCGCCGGACCTGTCGGGGGAATGGAGTACCCGGGAATAGTCTTCTGCTGGTGGAAGATGTACAGGAAGGTTCTATGGTATGTTACCGCGCACGAACTGGGTCATAACTGGTTTCCTATGATCGTTGGCTCGAACGAGAGGGCGAACGGGTGGATGGACGAGGGATTCAATACTTTCATCGACATTTATGCTTCGGACGAATTCAATCATGGCGAATATGCCCCGAAGCGCGACGGCGAATTCGACCCCGCGGGCAAGAACCCCGCGCGCGATATAGTGCCCTATCTCCTCAACCCGGAATCACAGTCGATAATCTCGTACGCCGATGCCATCCCCGGCCGGTACACTCATACACTTGAGTATTACAAAACTGCGCTCGGACTTTACATGCTGCGGGAGTACGTGCTCGGGCATGACAGGTTCGACTACGCTTTCAGGACTTACATAAAGAGGTGGGCCTTCAAACATCCGGCGCCGGAAGATTTCTTCAGGACGATGAACGATGCGGCGGGCGAGAACCTCAACTGGTTCTGGAAGGGATGGTTCGTGAAGAATTACAAACTCGACCAGGCAGTCGACAGCGTGCGCTACGTTGACGGCGATCCCGCCAAAGGTGCTCTAATCACGCTCGGAAACAACGATCAGATGGTTATGCCCGCCACGGTTGAGGTGAAGGAATCTAACGGCAGAACGGGAACGGTTAACCTTCCTGTAGAAATTTGGGAGAGAGGCGGAGCGTTCACTTTCTTCTATGGCTCCACAACTCCAATCGATTCCGTGATCGTCGATCCGAACAAGGTCCTTCCGGATGTTAATCCGTCGAACAATGTCTGGACGGGGAAGTAAGGCATCCGGGAGAAGGTGGAATAGCGCCTGAACGACGAAGCCTCAACGTAGTCGTGGAGTGTTGCGTGCCCGTCTTAGCTTCAGCAAAGGCGCGCGATTGATCGATCAATTCGCCCTGGAATATAACCGATTTCCGGAGCGGGGCAGGCCGGCCACAACTGGATAGCCGGACAACGGATTATTTGACCATCGCATACACAACGCCCGTTGGCGAAGCGGGGGTTTAATGCATCCTATTTGGGTTGTATTGCATTTCGCCAGATGCCGCTGCGCCCGGGTAGCGACATAAAAGCAGATTACTGCGTGATGGCATGTGCGCCCCGCTAGGTCTCTGAGAACCTGCTTTCGGTTTTCTCTCATTTGATCATCGCCCGGTTAGATTTGCTGAGCGAAGCGTGCAGTCCGCCGAAATGATGATTTTCATGTTTTGGGAGTTGGGGAAAAAAGGGCTTACGGAAATCGCAGACCTGTTGAAAAAGACGTAATTCGCGCGAATTGAGCTGGACTGAGTCCGGTCAACCTTGATTAAGGGCGCCTGTCTGGCTATATTTTTTCGAGAAATTTCAAGAGGAAAGATGGCATTATCCGCATTTAGAAAGATTTTTGGCTCAAAACATGAACGGGACGCGAAAAAGCTCGTCCCATATGCCGAGCAAATAAACGAAGAATTTGAGAAACTGCGCGACCTCTCTGATGACGACCTGAAGCAGAAAACCGTCTCGTTTCGTACACGCATAAAAGAAGAGACTGCGAAGATTGAAAAGGAGATCGCGGATCTCAAAGAGAGACTGAAGGGCGACGTGCAGGGGGAGGAAAGAAAGGGCATCTACAAGGAGATCGACGATCTCGAGCAGGAACACGACGATATGATAGCGGATATCCTGGATGAGATTCTCCCTGAAGCATTCGCTGTTGTGAAGGATGCCTGCCGGCGACTCGAGGGGACAACTTGGGATGTCACCGGACACAAGATTGTCTGGGACATGGTACCCTTCGACGTCCAGTTGATGGGTGCCGTCGTTCTGCATGACGGGAAGATCGCCGAAATGGCCACGGGTGAGGGGAAAACACTTGTTGCGGTTATGCCCCTTTACCTCAATGCACTTCCCGGAAGAGGCGCTCACCTCGTCACGGTAAACGACTATCTCGCAAAACGCGACAGCGAGTGGATGGGGAAGGTTTTTGAGTTCCTCGGGCTCACGGTCGGGTGCATACAATCCGATATGGACACTTCCCAACGCCGGAAGATGTACGAGTGCGACATAACCTACGGGACGAATAATGAGTTCGGTTTCGACTATCTCCGCGACAACATGGGAGTTGAAGCCGAGGACATCGTACAGCGTGAACATTATTACGCCATAGTCGACGAAGTCGATTCGGTCCTAATCGACGAAGCCAGGACGCCGCTAATTATCAGCGGTCCCGTCGGATCCACAGAACATTCGTTCGACAACATGAAGCCGCGCGTTGAAAGGCTCGTGAACGAACAGATCCGGCTTGTCAATAAATATGCCGCCGACATCGAGAGGTTCCTTTCGGAGGGCAAGGACAAAGAAGCCGGCGTTTTGCTCCTTCGTGGATACAGGGGTTTCCCGAAGAACAAGAGGCTGACGAAGCTCCTCAATGAGCCCTCCAACAAGAGGCTGATGCAGGAAACGGAGCTTGAGTATCTGAAAGACCAGGGTCAGAGGATGCACGAGATCGACGACGAACTCCATTACGCCGTGGACGAGAAGACTCATGTGATCGACCTGACCGAAAAAGGACGTGAATACCTGGCGTCATCGCAGACCGACAAGGACATGTTTGTCCTGCCGGACATCGGGACTGAGGTCGCGGCGATAGAAGGCGACACCCTTTTTACACCGTCGCAGGTTCAGCGGAAGAAGGAAGAGCTATACGCTCTATACGCGGAGCGCAGCGACAGAATACATACGGTAAATCAGCTCTTGCGTGCGTACACACTGTACGAGAAGGACGTCGAGTATGTCGTGCAGGACGGGAAAGTCCTGATCGTCGACGAATTTACCGGAAGGATATTGCAGGGAAGACGGTATTCGGAGGGATTGCACCAGGCTATAGAGGCGAAAGAGAGCGTGAAAGTAGAGCGCGACACTCAGACTCTCGCGACCATAACCCTGCAAAACTATTTCAGACTTTATAAGAAGCTTGCCGGCATGACCGGCACCGCCGAGACTGAGGCCGCTGAGTTTTACGACATCTACAAGCTGGATGTGGTCGTGATCCCGACGAACAGGCCGTTGGCACGCGACGACCAGAACGATCTTATATACAGGACCAAGCGCGAAAAATACAATGCAGTGATCACCGAGATCGAGGAAATGCGGAAGCAATCGAGGCCGGTCCTGGTCGGCACCACGAGCGTTGAAGTGAGCGAAACGCTGAGCAGGATGCTGAAGCGGCGCGGAGTGGGCCACGAAGTGCTGAATGCGAAGCAGCACCAGCGCGAGGCGGAGATAGTGTCGCGCGCAGGTATGCCGGGAGCGATAACCATCGCGACGAACATGGCCGGCCGCGGGACAGACATCAAGCTCGGCCCGGGAGTCGTCGAGAAAGGCGGCCTGCACATTGTCGGGACGGAAAGGCATGAAGCGAGAAGAATCGACCGTCAGTTGAGAGGGCGGTCCGGGCGCCAGGGCGACCCCGGTTCTTCGCGTTTCTATCTCTCGCTCGAGGACGACCTGATGAGGCTGTTCGGCAGCGACCGGATCGCGCGCGTGATGGACAGATTCGGCATGAAAGAGGGCGACGTCATCGAACATTCGATGATAACAAGGAGCGTCGAGCGCGCCCAGAAGAAAGTCGAAGAGAACAACTTCGCAATAAGGAAAAGATTGCTCGAGTATGACAACGTAATGAACCAGCAACGCGAGGTTGTCTACGATAGGAGGAGGCATGCTCTTGTCGGCGAAAGGCTCAAGGATGATATTTTTGATATGGCTACGGAGCTTGTCGGCGAGATAGTCGACAGCTACTACGATGAAGGCGACATCGCG
>JAJYGB010000467.1 GCA_021785235.1 Bacteroidota bacterium | reverse complement strand
TCTTCATTGCTTCACTCCTTATTTTGGTTCGTGTGAGAATCTCCTTCGCTGGCAAGCCAGCTTGTAATTGTTCTTGACAACGCACAAAGATAATGCGTTTAGAGGAATTTTGTTCAAGGAGCAATATGGATTTCTATAAATGTATGTTTTTGATCACGGACAGGCGTCAGGCAGCAGCGGAAGCGCCCGAGTTCGCACTGAAAACGGGTCTCGGCTCGCGCAATTCAAGCTTGTAAATGTTTGCCGTTAATTTTATAATCTATGAATGAAACTTCTGGCGATAGAAAGCTCTTGTGACGAGTGTTCGGCTGCCGTCCTGGAAGACGGCAGTCTGAAATCGGTAGTTATTTCATCTCAACTGGTTCACAGTGAATTCGGTGGTGTTGTTCCTGAGCTTGCCTCGCGCGCGCACATGGAGCTGATAATTCCTGTCGTCGAGGAGAGTCTCAAAAAAGCCTCTGTTACGAAAGAGGAAATTGACTCCGTCGCGGTTACTTACGGTCCGGGGCTGGCGGGCTCGCTCATTGTCGGCCTGAGCTTTGCGAAGGCATTCGCGGCATCGCGCGGAATCCCGATCGTCGGGGTGAATCATATGGAAGGGCATCTGTATTCAGCTTTTCTGGAAGATGACAAGCCGGAATTCCCGTTCATATCTCTCATCGTGAGCGGCGGTCACACCATGCTGATTCACGTAAAGGAGCCATACTCGCACGAACTGCTCGGCCAGACGCGAGACGACGCCGCAGGCGAGGCATTTGACAAAGTTGCCAAACTACTCGGGCTGGGTTATCCCGGAGGGCCGGTCATCGATAAACTCGCCAAAGACGGAGATCCGAGAGCCTTCAATTTCCCGAGGGCTTTCATGCCCAGGTCCGCGAACTCGTGGAGCAGTGAATCGTTCGAATTCAGCTTCTCGGGCATCAAGACCAGCGTTCTCTATCTCTTGAGGGACCTCAAGTACGGCACGGAGAACAGGGACGACAAAGTTGTTCGGGACATCTGCGCCTCATTCCAGGCGGCCGTCGTCGATGTCCTCGTTGCCAAGACCATAACTGCTGCACAGAAGTTCAATGTCAGGTCTATTGCAGTTGCGGGAGGTGTTGCCGCGAACCGCGGGTTACGTGAGTCGCTGCGGGCTGCCGCGGTTTCGATGGGCATGAAAGCCTTTTTTCCCAGACCGCTGTATTGTACGGACAACGCGGCGATGATCGGGATCGCCGCCCATTTCAAATACCTTAAGTACGGAATGGTTTCCGATCTGACGCTGCTGCCAACTCCAAATCTCTCGCTGAGTTTTTGAATTGACCCGAATAAAGTCGATGATAGACCGAGCCGGCGGCGACACGAGAAAACTGTTGAGCGCGTATATTATGCCGGGGTTCCCGCACGGCGACTCTACGCTGAGGGTACTGAAGGCGGCTGAAGACGCCGGGGTGGACTTAGTCGAGCTCGGCATACCTTTCAGCGACCCGCTTGCCGACGGTCCGGTAATCCAGCATGCGGCGCAAGCAGCGATAGAGAACGGTATGACACCGCGACGGATACTTGATCTCGTCAGGGAATTCCGTAAAACCTCACAACTCCCCGTGATATTGATGGGATATGTAAACTCTTTTCTGAACGGCGTTGGGAAAGACTTCGCCGCGAAGTTGTGCGACGCCGGTGCAGACGGCGTCATCATGCCCGACCTTTCACTCGAGGAGTCTGGCCGGCTGAAGAAAGAAATCGAGGACGCCGGGCTCAGCCTTGTGCTTCTCATCGCGCCGACGTCCGATGACGAAAGAGTCGGCAAAATAGATGAAGCCACCACCGACCTGAGTTACTGCGTTTCCGTGACCGGGGTGACAGGCGCAAGGAAGGGCCTTGTGACGGGTGATGTTACGGTTTTCCTGGAACGGGTGAGGAGACTGACAAAAAAGCCGTTCGTCGTGGGATTCGGAATTTCGACGCCTGAAGCAGCCGGGAAGATTTCCCGATTCTCCGACGGCATCGTTGTCGGTTCAGCGCTGCTTCAGTGTATCTCAGGCGCTCCGCGCGGTGAGGAAGCGGCTCCCGCAAACAGCTTCCTGAAGAGCCTGCGGGCGGCAATCGACAAATGAAGGAAATGGAATCGCTGAGGAGGAAGATTGATCGGCTCGACAAGCTGATCGTCAGGCTCCTGAACAAACGGGCAAAATATGCCGATGAAATAGGGAAGGTAAAAGAGAAGCTTGATCTCGATGTCTATTCTCCGGAAAGGGAAAAACAAGTATACGAAAATGTCACCCGGGAAAATCCGGGCCCGCTCACCGATGAAGCCGTCAGGCGTGTATATGAAAGAATCATCGACGAATCGCGCAGGCTCGAAAGAGAGAGCGCGGAGGAAAGAAGGACTTCCATCCAACCGACCAACTTCCGAAAATTCCTGAAGCGGGTATCTATTGGCCGGAACGATTCGGCGTTAGGCGGCTCGAGGAACGTCGTTGTCCTTCTTGCCGGCGCACTTACTCTTGTAGTCGTCGTCTGGCTCATCGCTTTCGTTACACCGTACCACAACGCCCGTGGAAAAGGAATCCTCGTAACGATCCAGCACGGCATGACGGCGAACCAGATATATGCCTCGCTCTCGGAAGACGACGTAATATCGAATCCGCTCCTCTTCAAATTCTTCGGGAGAATCTTTTCCATCCAACGCAGCATTAAGGCCGGCAAATACCTTTTTACGGGTCATTATTCCGACTATGATGTGATGAAGCTGATCTCGTCGGGGAAGAGTAATCTTCTCGTGCACGTGACCATTCCGGAAGGGACGACTGTGCGCGAGATCGCGGGAATTTGTCGTCACGACCTCGGAGTCGATTCGTCGGAATTTGCGCGCGAGGCGCTAGGGGACTCGATGGCTGCGGTACTTGATATCCCATCCAGGAACCTTGAGGGATATCTCTTCCCGGAAACCTACGATTTTTATTACGGCACCGAACCGGGGGAGATCATGCAACGGATGACGGATGAGTTCAAAATGTTCTTCAGCGATTCGCTAAGGTTTAGGGCGGTCGAGCTGGGGTATTCCGTCAACCAGATTATGACTATTGCTTCGATAGTTGAGGCCGAGGCGCAATTGGATTCTGAACGTCCGATAATCGCGAGCGTATACTACAACCGGCTGAAGAAACGAATGCCGCTCGAAGCCGATCCTACGATCGAATATGCTCTCGGTGAACATACCAGGATCTACTACAAAGACCTCCAGATAAACTCCCCTTACAATACGTACAAGCACTACGGCCTGCCGCCGACCCCGATTTCCAACCCGGGAAGAAAATCGATCATGCCCGCACTCTATCCCGACACCACCAGATACCTTTACTTCGTCGCTACGGGGAGGGGGAGCCACCGGTTCAGTGTGACGTTCCGCGAACATAAGAGGGCGATTCGGGCATACCGAAGAAGCATGATGAGAGAGTAGAAATGCCTTGTTGATCGCCTCACTTGTCAGGTTGAAGCTGAAGCAGATAATCGGCGGGGAAGGGGCTCGCGGACTAATCAAGTTTCTTGCCCCCGATCTGCTCATCGGGATCTTCCTCGCGATATCGTCCTCGGGAATGGACCCCGAGTCGTTCCCTGTGCGCGTCGCGATCGTCTCCGCGTGCGTCTTGCTCTTTACTTCATTTGCAGAAACCAGGAAATTCTTCTTCAGCGGCGGAGACCTGGAGAACTTTTACTTTTTGCAGCCGACCGCGTTGTCGAGACTGGCTTCTGCTTCGGGGCTCCTTTTCCTCAATCTTGCCGTAGCGGGCGCGATTTTCCTGCCTCTGTTTATAATCTTGCCGGTCGTCAGGTCATATCCGGGAGAGATGATGATTTGGTATGTATCTTCGGTCTTCCTCTCTCTTTCCGTTTATTTTATTCTGCTTTTTCCGGTCGCGCTTCTCCCCGTTGCCGC
>JAJYGB010000597.1 GCA_021785235.1 Bacteroidota bacterium | reverse complement strand
ATATTCCAACAGGCAATCCCCTGGGGGGTATGTCGTAGTGGGGGGCACGGTTTTGCCGGTTTCCAACATATCGATAAACCGTTCGTACTCGGCGGGCGTCGGTGCCAACTACACGCTGTTCGATGGGATGGCGAATTTTGCAGGCTTGAGCCAGGTGAGGTCACAGAGTCAATCCGCAGAAGAAAATTATACTAGGGCGAAGCAGACGGCGATCTACCAGACAACGCAGAATTATCTGATGGTCTTCAATTCTCGCGATCAGTTGAAGATAAGTCAGGACAATTTGAAAAGAGATCAGCAGCAGCTGGAGAGCATCAAAGAATCAAACAGTGTAGGCTCGTCATCGCTTGCGGACGTTTACCAGCAGCAGGCAATTGTGAGCGGTGATGAATATTCACTGGTTCAGGCAAAGAACGCTTATGACCAGGCTCGGGCGAATATGAAATTCTTTCTTGGGATACCCGTAACGGACAGCGTGATCTTTGCGGATTCCGGGATCAGCAGCGAGATAGACACGACCGAGTTTACGCAGGTCAATCAGAAGTATAGCCAGATGGCTCAGCTGCTGGATAAAGCTCTTGAGGCACGGCCCGATTACCGCGCGGCGATCGAAAATGTCAATGCAACCAAGTCATCCGTAACAATCGCGAAGGCGGCGTATTCCCCGACGATCAGTGCGTTCGCCCAGTACGGGATAACCGGCCCGGAGTTGCAGAACATAAATCAAAACAGGAGTTTCTACGGAGGGCTTAGTCTCTCGCTCCCAATTTTCAACGGCTTTCAAACCCAGACAGGCATCGAGGTTGCGGATGTAAACATGAAATCTGCCGAGCAGACGCTCGATGCGACGCGCCGTCAGGTTCAGCTCGATGTATATCAGGCGCTGCTTAGTCTTCATGCAGCGGAGAAAGGTTATGAGTCTGCGGGGAATGCCGTGACCTACGCGAAGATAAATCTTGAAACGGCTCAGGAAAAGTACAAAATTGGAAGCGGTACGTTGCTTGACGTCCTGACAGCCAACGCAATTTACACACAAGATCTATCAAATCAGGTCGTGGCTGCTTACACATATGTCCAGGCCAAACAACAGGTGGAATTTGCTATCGGAACAATCAATTACTGAGGAATACAATGGCGACTAATAAAAAGAGAAAGAAGATATTCATATTATCGGGTGCGGGACTACTATTGGTTATCCTTGTCGCTGCCATCGTTATCGGCGGGAAGAAGGAGCCGGTAATCGTCGTGCAGACAGATAAGGTTGTGCGGCGCACGATCACGCAGGTTGTGACAGCATCTGGCCAGGTGGAGCCGAAGGTACTGGTTGCGATCAACCCTGAAGTGAGCGGTGAGATCGTGGACTTACCGGTTGTGGAAGGTCAGATGGTTACCAAAGGACAGGTTCTTGTGAAAATAAGGCCGGACCAGTACGTCGCACAGCTTCAACAGAGCGAGGCTCTTCTGCAATCGCAAGTCGGCGGTGAGCAGCTCGCGAAGGCAAATTACGATAACGCGACCGCGACCTACAAGCGTGCCGAGGAATTGCACAAGAAGAATTTAATGAGCGATCAGGATCTCGAGACGGCAAAGACTCAATTCCAGGTCACCAAAGCTCAGTATGAATCGGCAAAAGCGAACGTCGCGCAGGCACAGGCACAAGTGGCGGTTAATCAGGATGCCCTGAACAAAACCGTGATTCATGCCCCCATGGATGGAATAGTCAGCGTGTTGAATTCAAAACTCGGCGAAAGGGTGCTTGGTACCAGCTTCACGACGGGTACCGAGATAATGGATATCGCGGATATGCATAGCCTCGAAGCGCAAGTAAACGTGGATGAGAACGATGTTATATTGGTCGCCGTTGGTGATACCGCGGTGCTTTCCGTTGACGCGTTTCCCGACAAGAAGATAAAAGGGCTTGTCTATCAGATAGCGACTTCAGGGACTACCACCGGCGCGGGGACACAGGACCAGGTGACCAACTTTCTAGTGAAGATAAGGATACTTGACCTCTCGGCACTTGATCTCAAGCCCGGCATGTCGGTCACGGCTGATATCCAGACCGCTACGCACCACGACGTATTGTCTGTTCCCATTCAAAGCGTGACGATTCGGACTCCCAAGCAGCCCGAAGGAGCAAAGCCGGAAAACGTCGCCGCGAAAGGTCCCGGTACGCGCGAGAAGGCTCAAGAAGTGGTATTTGTTGTTAAGAACGGTGTTGCACACACCGCCGTCGTCAAACGCGGGATCAGCGATGACAATTATGTGGAAATAACCTCCGGTCTCGATGCGGGCCAGGAGGTTGTGAGCGGCAGTTTCGTCGCGATCAGCCGAGAACTCAACGACGGGTCAAAAGTGAGAGTGGAAAACAATAAGATGGTGGCAACGCAAGCGGTCGGAGGCGGGTCATGAACGTAATCGAATTAGTCAAAGTCAACAAGGTCTACGACATGGGCGCGGAGGTCCAGGTTAACGCGCTCAAAGATATCTCCCTCTCAATCGCGAGAGGCGAATACGTGGCGATCATGGGACCGTCCGGTTCCGGGAAAACCACGCTCATGAACATCCTCGGATGCCTCGATACGCCTACAAGCGGTCTGTACCAATTCGACGGAGTGAACGTCAGCGACATGGACGACAATGATCTGGCGAAGATCCGGAACCAGGGAGTTGGGTTTGTCTTTCAGACCTTCAACCTGATTCCCCGTTCGGACGCTCTGCATAATGTCGAACTCCCGCTGATCTACAGCGGAGTCCCGGTTTCGGAGAGAAAGGAGCGCGCCAAAAAAACACTTGAGATGGTCGGTCTCGGCGAGCGCATCCATCATAAGCCGAACGAACTTTCCGGGGGACAGCGCCAGCGTGTCGCGATCGCCCGGGCCCTGATCAACAATCCTTCGATTATCCTCGCTGATGAACCCACCGGTAACCTCGATTCGAAAACCGGTGACGAGATCATGATCTTTCTTGAAGAGCTGCACGACAAGGGAAATACGATTATCCTCGTGACACATGAAGAGTACATCGCCGAACACGCTCGGAGGATAATCAGGATCAGGGACGGCCAGATCGAGAGCGATCTGCCCATAGAGAGAAACGGGAAGGTGAAGACTACTCATCCAGTTGAGAAGGTGCAGGCATGACGTTCGGGGACGAGTTTAGGGAAGGGCTCAAGCTTTCTGCTGCCGCGTTGGTGTCAAATAAAGCGAGAGCCGTTCTCACTATGCTCGGCATAATAATCGGGATTATATCGGTTACCCTGATGGGGGCGGCGATCGAAGGGCTGACGCGCGCTTTCAACAACAGTATCTCAGCGATAGGAGCCGACGTGCTGTACGTCCAGAAGTGGCCGTGGATGGATACCGGCGACGACTGGTGGAAATTCCGCAATCGGAGAGATCTTAAGATCGAGTATGCCGACGAGATAAAATCGGACGCCACCAAACTAGCGGCGGTTGCCCCTGTTGTAGGAAGACTCGGCACGCTGAAATATGAGAACAAAACCGCGAACAATGTTCAAGTGCAGGGCACTACCGCCGACCTCGCTTACGTGGCGAACATGAGCTTCACCGACGGCAGGTTCTTCACGGATCAGGAATCGCGAGGAGACAGACCTCTTGCCGTGATTGGCTCAGATGTCGCTGAGCAGCTCTTTCCAAATCAGGATCCGATAGGGAAGAGGCTGAAGGTAAACGGGCTTTCGTTCCGGGTAATTGGCGTGAGAAGCAAAGAGGGAAGCTTCATGGGGATGTTCAGTTTGGATAACGTGGTTATTATCCCGATAGGCCAGTTTCAGGATATTTTTGGAAAACATTTTCATCCTTCTATCGAGGCACGAGTCTCGGACCCGAATGATTTGGAGAATGCCAAGGAAGAACTTCGCGGCATAATGCGAAAGATCAGGGGACTTTCGCCCTTTCAAGAG
>JAJYGB010000367.1 GCA_021785235.1 Bacteroidota bacterium | reverse complement strand
GTTCCAGATAACTAGCAAATCGAACATCGTATTCAGTGAGGACTGCGGCTTTGTCGATTCTGCTGATGCAGCCACAGCTTTCGGCGATAATAAATACATCGCATACAAGCTTGAGTTGATAGATACTGCCAGCGGCAAGGTCATCGGCACAGTCAAGAACGTAAAATTCGGTTCTTCGAACACCCACGGAAACAGTTACGTGCCGTATCTTCTCAATACAGACGGGATCGGCACTAAAACCGTGAAGGCGAGGATAATTTTCACCACGAACATTGATAGCCCCAAAGTGGCTCTGGTAAAAAGCTATTCTGATATGAACCCGGTCAGCAGCTCGAATGTCCAAAGTGTATCGCTCGAACGGTTGGATGTGATCACCGACTATAGGCTCGACCAGAACTATCCCAACCCATTCAACCCAACGACGGTCATCAGTTACACGATACCGAAAGACGGTATGGTGACGCTGAAGATTTACGACGTGCTGGGAAGGGAAGTGGAAAACCTTGTCAACCAGAACCAAACGGTGGGAAGATATGAAGTGACTTTTGACGGTTCGAGGCTTGCAAGCGGAGTCTACTTCTACCGGTTGACATCGGGCAGCCGCGTCATCACGAAAAAAATGCTGGAGCTCAAATGACTTCGTCATTTGAGCGGAAGTCCGCGGCTCTTTCTGGCGGGTTGATGATGAAGTGATGAGGACAACTAACATGGAAATCCGAGACTATTCGAAAGGGTTTGTCCCCGGATAGAGCCTCCCAACTGTTGGATATTGGAGGAGTCCCGCCCTCCGGCGGGACTCACTTCGTCACCGTTGTTCGAAAATGTCAGGCTTGGTTTGAGGCGGACGTGCAGAGGTCGGTTAAATGTTTACGACGGCCTGTTCTTCTTCTCCTGAGTGATCTCGAAATATACACTCCCAATCCCTGAATAGATCTTGATCACCGATCCACCGCCGTTCATCCGCACCTTAAGGCGATCGTTTTGATGGATCTCGCAGTCCGGGCACACCTCCGAGAACAGGTTTGCGGGGCTGACGCGCACGCCGCCGATGCCGGAGGTTGAGGCGTCGATATCGGCGGAGAGATTGAAAGGCAATTCGATTCGCACGCTTCCCGCTTCGGTAGACAACTCCACACCCTTCATGTTCCCGGAAATCGCCGCATCGATCCGCCCCTGCTTCGTCGTGGCCCTCACCGCGTAAGATGAGCCTCTCGGGATCATGATAACGAAATCTACCTGCCGCAAACACGAATCACGCGGCCCAGAGCCGTTTTCGCACCATCCCCTCAGAGTCAACTGATTCCCGAAGAAATTATGCGTGAAAGATCTTTTTGATATTCCCTCAGGCGTCCCGCGGAGTTTCAATTCAACTTTCACTTCCCTGCCTTCATATTCCTGGAGCGAAACATTCCCGATCTCGGTGTCGAGAAGAATAAGCCCCCCCGGCTTCAGATTCAGGCTCTTCTGAATAGTTTCCGTGCTGACTTTATCGTAATAGTCCGACGAACTCGCGGAACTGGGTTGATTGAAGCCTGCGGATGCTCCGAAAAGAAGCATCGCCTGAGTCAAGATGGCGACTAACGTTCCATTCATGACTTCCCTCCTGTTTATATCTTCTGTTGCGTGAAATGCTGCCTGACGATTGACTCACATACAATAACACATCTACGGGAGGCGGCTTGTTAAGTTTCACTCGTGCTCGCCTGGACTGCGAAGGCGTGGTGACTCAGCTTCAATATTCGGCAAAATATTTTACGCGATGCGCGCGAACAAAAGGATAAATTCACTTTGCGTTCTCTGCGACTCTATGTCTTTGCGATCTTTGCGTGAAACCCCAACATGTCATTACCCGAAAAGGGGCGACTTGGATTTGAGGGTTAGCTGATTTAGTTTTATCAGCATAAAGTCAGGGGATACAAGGAATGCTCAGGAAGTCTTATCGCGTAACAAAAGCCGGCTCGCTCAACAATCTTTCACTTGTGGAAGAAGAAATCGGGGAGCCTGGTGACAACGAAGTGCGGATCGAGATCAGGGCCATCGGGCTTAACTTCGCGGATGTGTTTACAATTCTCGGATTATACAAGGCGGCTCCGAAGAAAGACTTCATACCTGGGCTCGAGTTCAGCGGTATTGTAACCGGCATGGGAAGTAACGTGACGGACCTGAAGATCGGGGAGCATGTCATGGGGTCCGTAAGGTTCGGCGCATATACCACGCGGCTCAACATTGACAGCCGGTACGTCACTCCGATGCCCGACGGATGGACCTTCGAGGAAGGAGCCTCATTCATAGTTCAGGCGCTGACCGCGTACTACGCGCTCATCCCGCTGGGAGGATTGAAGCGGAACCAGACAGTTTTGATACACAGCGCGGCGGGAGGCGTCGGAATCTACGCGAACCGGATCGCGAAACAATTCTCGGCTTACACGATAGGCACCGTCGGAAACCCCACCAAGGCCGCGCTTCTGAAATCTGAGGGGTACGACGACGTGATAGTCAGGGACAAACATTTCAGGAAACAACTCGAGCAGAAACTGAACGGCAGGAAATTGGACATCGTCCTGGACGCCATCGGCGGTAGGGTACAGAAGGAGAGCTTCGATTTCCTCGACATTACCGGGCGAATGGTGGCATACGGCCTGTCGCAATTCGCATCTCCCGGCGCGGGGCTGGATTATGTCGACCTCGCGATGAAGTTCCTCACGATGCCGCGCTACCAGACACTTACTCTCATCGAATCGAACAAGAGCATTCTTGGATTCAACCTCATCTGGCTATACGATAAGGTGGAGATGCTGAAATCGATGTTGCAGGAGGTCCAGGCACTCAATCTTGAAAGGCCTTACGTAGGCGCGGTGTTCCCATTCGAGCGGCTCAAGGACGCGGTGAAAGAGTTCCAGTCCGGAAAAACAACCGGAAAGGTTGTCGTGAAGGTGCCCGCTCCGCAAAGAGGCGGACCGGTGCCGCCATCCGCGCGTGAATCTCAGCCGTGATATCGCAGTCCGGTGAAAATTATCCGCTAATTACATAACTTTGTCCATACGAGGAGATTTAATCTGAGCAGCAAATTCTTCACATCTGACGAATACCATACCGGCGAAAACACACGCCGGGCTCTGGGCGACAGGCTCGCGCTAAATACCCGCCTCTATTTCATGTCGAAGTACATCTCAGTCGTCCTCAGATCCCGCAAGGAAGCGATCGAAGGGAAATACGATACGGAAGCGTGGATAAATTCTTCGTTCGAGATTTTCAAGCTCATCGAAAGCTGCGGCGGCAGGTTTCACATGACGGGACTCCGCAATATAGCCGCGAGCCCCGGGCCCGTGGTCTTCGTGGGAAATCACATGAGCACACTCGAGACGATGACCCTCCCCTGCATCATCGCTCCCGAAAGAGACGTGACATTCGCGGTGAAGGAAAGCCTCGTGAAGCATCCGTTCTTCGGAGCTGTTATGCGTTCGAGGAACCCCATAGTAGTCGGCAGAGAAAATTCCAGAGAGGATTTGGCGATCGTCCTGACCAAAGGGCAGGAATTGCTTTCACATGGGACTTCGGTCATCATATTTCCGCAGAGCACGAGGATGGTGAAGTTCATACCGGAGAGATTCAACTCCCTCGGAGTAAAACTGGCGTCAAACGCGAAAGTGAAGGTGGTCCCGTTCGCGATAAAGACCGATTACTGGGAGATAGGGAAACCCGTGAAGGAACTCGGCCGTATAAGCAGGCATAAGCCCATCCACATGGCCTTCGGCGAGCCAATGACCATTTCGGCGACCGGCAAGCAGGAGAACGCTAAAATTATCGAGTTCATCATTTCACATCTGAAGGAGTGGGGCGGAGAGATCGCCTAAGCCCGCCATCTTCTCTTTTCCTTTTCTCCCTCTAATCTTTTCCCCTCAACCTCTTCACCTCTTAACCTTTTCCTA
>JAJYGB010000138.1 GCA_021785235.1 Bacteroidota bacterium | reverse complement strand
CGTTATGTTTTTGTTTGGAGCTTGTGGTTTGGAGCTTGGAGCTTATTCATTGATGGACGACGCGAAATTAATCGAAGCCGCAAAGGCCGGCGACAAGAAAGCCTTCGGTCAGCTCGTGAAGGAGTATGAGCAGATGGTTTACAGCTTCTCCTTCAAGATATGCCGCGACAAGCAGAAGGCCGACGAAGTTCTCCAGGAGACTTTCATCAACGCGTACCGCGGACTGAAGTCCTTTTCCGGAAATTCTAAATTCTCAACCTGGCTCTACCGCATCGTGACGAACAACTGCCTGATGATGCATCGGAAGAAGTCGCACGAACCGGTCGTATCGCTGGAGGAAACCGACCTCTTCAAAGGCACTGAGGAGCTGCAGGTCGCGCACTGGGGGGAAACGCCGCACGATGCAGTCCTGAACAAGGAACTAAAAGATATTCTCGACGCCGCGATTCAGAAACTTCCTGTCGATTATCGCATCGTATTCGTGATGAGGGACGTGGAAGGACTCTCGACCGAAGAGGTCGGAAAATCGCTGAAATTGTCGATTCCTGCCGTAAAATCGCGTCTTCACCGCGCCCGGTTATTTTTAAGAAACGAACTGAACGAGTATTTTACAAAGTGAAGTTAGTCGATCACAAGAAATATCTGCTTGAAATCTGCGAGAAGGTGGACCGGGACCTGACTTCTCCGACTTGCAAGAAACTGAGAGAACATCTCTCGCAATGCCCCGATTGCGCAGCATACTACGATTCGCTCAAGAAGACAATAGTGCTTTATAGAGATTACGATGTCGAGATGAAGGGTTCGCGGGTCAAAGAGATACTCGCCCAACTGGACCTCGAAGAGCCGCTGCAGATCACCCTCCCCACGAAGGATCCGGACGTTCATAGGGACAAGAAACATCCCCGCTGAATCTTCACTTTACCCGGCGCATCATACAGTTTGAAAATAGAGTAGTTCACGAAACACGGCACCCCGCCTCACGCGACTGAGTCGCGGCGAAGTCAAGCGGGGGCATAAATGAATCTCGATAAAACCGGGAGGACACAATGAAGAAGAATGTCGGTACTGCAGACAAATGGATTCGAATAGTAGTCGGACTGGTCCTAATAAGCCTCGTGTTCGTCGGCCCGAAGACGGCCTGGGGCTGGATCGGAATCATTCCGCTCGCAACGGCTCTCATCAACTTCTGCCCTGTTTGGGCGATGCTGAAGATTTCGACGCGCAAGGAAGAGCAAAAAACAGCTTAGTTCGAGCTTCAAACACAAGATTCAAGGTTCCGAAGCAGAGCTAACCACCCACAAGCGCGAATGGAACTGTGGGATGGAAGGTCTTGCCGAATCAATCACTATAGCGTGAAGATGGATTCTTAGGTCGTCACACGCGGCGCGTGACTCCCTCAGAATGACACGATAACGTGGTCTTGTAATTCTGAACGAAGTGAAGAATCCATTCCGCAAGCGACACCTTGCCGCACTGACGAAAGCTCTCGGCCAGGCGGCATTTGGAGCCTCGTTAACAAGGAGAAGAAAATGTTTTTGGACCAGCAGGCACAGAATGAGATCAAGATGCGGTTCGCGAATCTCGTGAACCCCGTCAAGATCATAAATTTCACCCAATCGCTCGAATGCCAGTATTGCAAGGAGACGCGCCAGATACTCGAAGAGCTTGCCGCTCTTTCGGACAAACTTACGCTCGAAGTTTACAACTTCGTCAGCGACAAGGAAATGGTGGAGAAGTACAACATAGACAAGATCCCGGCGACCGCCATCACGTCCGTAGACACCGATTACGGGATCAGGTATTACGGAATTCCTTCAGGATATGAATTCGCGTCTTTACTTGAGAGCATCGAGCTTATCTCGACTCAGAAGCATGAACTCAGCGATGAGGTCGCGGAAAAGATAAAGTTGATCAGCGAGCCCGTCCACATACAGGTCTTCGTAACGCCGACGTGTCCTTACTGCCCGCGCGCGGTGTATACGGGACACCAATTCGCGTTCCTGAACAAGAACATAACTGCCGACATGGTCGAGGCGACCGAGTTCCCTCACCTTTCAATGAAGTACAACGTCCGCGGAGTACCGAGGGTTGTGATAAACGAGACCCATCACTTCGAAGGCGCTCTGCCGGAAGACGCCTACGCCGACGAAGTCCTGAAGGCGCTCGGTGAGAAACAGGGGAATCTGGTAAGCTAGACTCGAACAGCGAACGCTGAAAATGGAGCCCCGGGAACCACATGGGTTTAGACTAAACATCCCGGCCCTCGTGTGCCGTCATTCATTTTATTTCACCTCCTGGTTGAATTTTATTCCCCACTCGACAGTGACAGAGGCGCCCCGCAATATTGCCAACAACAAGAGCCATCGAATGAAATCGACGGCTCCCAAAATCTCAAATTCCGCTGCAGGCGGAATCGTGCTCCTCTCAGGTTTACGTCACGAAGCCTTGTGGGTAGTGATGCGCCGATTTGCACGAAGCGTCCGACCGTATACAATGTCGGGGGCGGAGGAGGGCTCATAGAGTCTAAAACCCGTTCACCGGGTTTCCAGCTTGATTGAGGCGTCGATTTATGATCGATGCCGAAGCTGCCCATGCCATTTCCCCGACTTGCGGCTTCAATTCACCGCCTCAGAACGCTCCGCTCGACCTTCCAACATGTCCGCGCCAATTCCATTACCATTTCTGGCACTACCTGCTTCATTTCTCCGTGTTCGGATCCCTCCGCGGCAATTCCCAACTCCATTTCTCGGGATCAGTGTTCATTTCTCTGAGTTCAAATCGTATTTCCCCAGCTTCGAATTACATTTCCGTAATTTCAATTCTCATTTCTCCACTATCAAACTCCTCCGCGACAATTGCAGGTATCATTTCTCCGGCTGCAACAACATTTCTTCCGACGCGATTACCATTTCTGGCACACGGACTGCGTTTCTCCCGCCGCAATATCTGTCTCATTTGAAACTACCGCCGCCGGACCTGACGTGACGCTGTCCGCAAGAGCTCACACTCCTCCCGGGTTAAGCCGAACCCCTCCGCGCCGGATACGGAGCCACCCCCTCTGCGCTCTCCACGTTCCGTTCTGCTAACCTTCTGTTGCGAATGTTATCAGCGGAGCCGCAAGCGCTTATTCTCCATAAACCGTCACAACCACTTCTCTGTTCCGCGGCTTTATGTCGAGCTCGATCAGGAAGACCTGCTGCCACGTGCCGACGACGAGCTTCCCTTCGCTTATTGGCAATGTAACCGACGGGCCCAGCAGCGTCGCCTGTAGATGAGAGTGCCCGTTGCCGTCGTGCCAGGCCTGTTCATGGCCGTAGCTTCTGCTCGGCGGAATTAATCTGTCGAGTAGCTCGGCGAGATCGCGCTTCAAGCCTGGCTCGAACTCGATAGTGCTGATTGCCGCGGTGCTGCCGACCACTGAGACGTTCACCATTCCCGCGGCTACACCCGAGTCAGTCACGATTTCCTGCACGCCGTCAGTGAGATCGTGCATTTCTCCATGCACGCGGGTGGAAATTCTGATTGAGCGCTGATGTACCATCTTCTATCTAAGATCCACGATTTATGATTTAGGATTTAAACTTGTGTCGGGGTGATTGGCACAAACTGGCAGCCGTGCCTCACGTTCTTCTGGCGGTTTTGTGTGATGCACCGAAGATTGCGAGAAGCTCTTTTGCTTCCGAGAGAACCGGGGCTACCAGTTCTTTATTTATCATTTTAGATTCCTGAACCAACTCCAACCAATAGACAGTCTCGTTTGCCTCTTTTTGAACCAGACCGAGCTTGTGCACAAAGTCGGCTTTTGATTCGGCTCGCGTCGCCTCCCTGTAATTCGCACCTATGGATGTCCCGGACTTTAACAGTTGATAAGCGATGACGTCCGACGCCTTGTCTTTCGGTAAAGCCCTTGCGAGGCCGATAACGGCAAGC
>JAJYGB010000234.1 GCA_021785235.1 Bacteroidota bacterium | reverse complement strand
GTCAAACCGGGCCGGGACCTGGAGAGCGCCGGCGTGAATTGCTCTCCAGGCGGAATCTGCGGCAGCGTCATTGCGTGCCGGCAGGAGGAAGGATATCGGAAATGTGGTTCAAGGCCCTCTCGATTGTTTTCTTGTCCCCCGAAAGACTCATGACGGCATTGCGCAGTTGGGGGAGCTCTAACGCAAATTTCGCCAATCGGTTGCTCGCGGCGTCAGGATAGAGTGTCATGAAATCACCGGTCTGGGCGGCGTCTATCAACACATCTGGTGACCAGTCGTCCGGCCACAGATGGTTCAGGATATTCATCGCGTCCTTGAGTCGCGCGATCTTTCCACGTGTCCCGTCAAGCAAAGGCGATTCATAAGATTCCGGAAATTCGACCGTCAGCTGGACTCTTTGGTTGACGCTACGAGGCGCGATCCTTATCACGGTTTCAAGTTTGTCCCCGTCAAATGTCCAGCCTTCCTTCCCGAACCTGATTTCCTGGCCGTCGATCGCGACCCTGATCGGTGGGAAGACATTCATCAGCTGGACGATGTAGCTCCGGCTTTTATTCATCCCGGGATAAGATCCCACCGCAGGGTCGATCATAATGCGCATGATGCGGTTATTCTCCGTATGATAGCTGACCTCAGTTCGGCTGCATTGACCGTCCCTGTAACTGTCCGAGTTTCCCTGGTCTTCGTAGACGCTGGCAGATCCGTTTTGGGATGGAAATATCCTGAGGACAAGCGGATTGACATTTTCGATATCGGCTTTCTGCTTCACGGACTGCATCGGGATCACGGCACCGGCCCGGACAAAAATCGGTATCTCATCGAGCGTGTAATGGCGCTGCACCACCTGTGGTCCTTCGAGCCGCGCTCCGCTGTACCACTCTATCCAGGTTCCCGGCGGTATCCAGACATTCTCGGTCGCCAGGAGCGAGTCTTCGGACATCGGTTGAACGACAGGAGCGACGATCAGATCGTTGCCGTAGAAGTACTCGTCACCGAATTCGTAGGCCTCGTTCGCCTCCGGATACTCATAATACAGCGGATGAAGCATGGACACGCCCGTGTCGTAAGTGTTCCTGGAGGCGGTGTAGATGTAAGGGAGCAATTCATAGCGCAGCCGGAACGCGTCTCTCATCGCCTTTGCATACGGATAAGGATATGCCCATATCCTCCTCTCCGCATCAGCATTACGGGTTGTATGAGTCCTGAGGATTGGGCTTATGGCTCCCCACTGCACCCAGCGCGCGTATAGCTCCGGTGAGACTGTGCCGGGTATGTGGCCGCCGATATCGTGGCTCCAATATCCGAACCCGACATTCGCCGCGGTCGAAGTAAAATATGGCTGAAACGCGAGCGACGACCAATCGGTGATCACGTCGCCGGAGAAGCCGATCTGGTATCTGTGATCGCCGAGCCCGCCCCACCGGGCGAGAATAATCGGCCGGGCTTTGCCTTCGCGCTGCATGTCTGTATAAAACGTATAGTTGAGCCACCAGGTCGGATTCAGGTTCTTTATTTTCGTCGTGTCCCATTGCTGCCAGTCGATCCACCAGAAGTCGACCCCCTGTTTTTCGAGAGGATGAAGGACGAGATTGAAGTAGTTCCGGGCGAATTTCTTGTCTGTCGGGTCAAACGGAATATATTTTCCGGTCGCCGGGTTGACTCCCATTGCGCGTGCCATCGCCGGGTAACTCTCCTCCCACGGTTGAATTCCCGACGCTGGATGAAGGTTCAGGACCACCTTGAGGTCTTTCATGTGACACCAATTGAGGAATTCCTTCGGGTCGGGAAAGAGAGTTTTGTCCCATGTGTAACCGGTCCACCCTTTCATCTCGCCGGCCTGGTCGAGCACGCGCCTGGACCATCTTAGATCAAAAGTCTGGTGCCAATCCATATCGACGACGAGAACATCGAGCGGGACATCGTTGGTCGAAAACTCGTTCACCAGGCTCTTGAGTTCCTCGTCGGTGTAAGCCCAGTACCTCGACCACCACGCTCCGAGCGCGAACCGCGGAGGCATCGGGATCTTCCCCGCGACTTTGATGTAGTCGCCCAGTTCCTTCTCATACTCGTGGCCGTATCCGAAGAAGTACCAATCCTGCGTCTCATCGGCGGGGCGATTGACCGCCCACTTCCAGTTGGAGTTATCGAAGAGCGGGCGATGGCTGTCATCCACAAGAGCCCAACCGGATCGCGAGAGAAGTCCCGGCGCGAGCGCGATCGAGCCCTTCACGCCGTCGAGAGTCCTGATCGTGCCGTACAGGTTCGCGGTGTCTTTCTCTCCCGGATACCATACGACAGGCTCTCCTCCGACACTCAGACTTATGGTGAGATTTCCACTGTTGAACTCTCCCGAACCCTTTTTGTAACGCAGCGTCAGCCTGTTGGTTTGAATTACCAGCCAGCCGCCGTCCGTGGAAGTCCTGAACACGGGCACGGGGAGCCTGCGGTTGATGAAAACCAGCGAAGGAGAATCGATGAACTTCCCATCCTTCGACCACTCCATCCTGACAAGCTCAGGTGTAAGAACGGTGAAGCGCGCACTCCCTTCAACTACAGTCGCCTTTGGGTCGGCAACCGGATTATCCTCCTGAGCCAACACGCGACTCCACCCGGCGGAAATGGTGAAGAGCGCAGCCAGAAGAAAGCATAAAAACAAACTCTCGATTCGTTTCATTTTGTCTCCATGAGTCTTGTGGGATTACTGTACCATGAAGCCGCTATTTAACGCCGACAGTAATATTGTATTTCACAAATTCATTTTTGCCGGTCGGCGGGAGAGTGAACTCGAGCGCCGAATTGTTCAGCCTAGCCCCCTCCACCTTCGCAACCAGCTGAGGGTTTGAGACACCCAGCGAATAACTATTTCCCGCCAGTCCATCGACTTCGATGTGCAGTTCCCTGCCGGCGGCAGAAACCGAAATTATTTTCAATCCCTGATCGGGGTCGCCCGTGTTCGTGTGGATGACGGGAGGAATGACCTCCACAGTGGGATTGTACGTGAATTCGAATCTCATCGGACCGCCGGAGACTGTTTGAGTCACGGATGGCTCAACTCCCTGCGAGAAAGTTCTTGTCGTGAAATGAACGGGGCTTCCATCCACGGCGGCCGATATGATTTCCGTTCCGGGCGAGAGGACAGGCGCGACGGTCGCGCTGTAACCGGCGGCATTTACAGGGGTTACGACCACCGCAACCTTACCGCCCAGCTTTGAATAGGAGAAGGAAAACTCGGCGGTGCCGACTTCATAGTTCGACGCCGACGCCGATTGCCAGTCCGCAGGAAACTGCGGCGCGAACGTGACGGTCTTGCTTCCCGTGTCGCCGTCGAGCCCGAAGAGTCCTCTCACCAACGGTAAGACGACGCCAGATGTCGAGAAGCCCTGGTGGGGCACCGCTTCGCCAAGCCAGACATTAGTGGCGCCGGAGAATACTTCAGTCACATCTCCGGGCTCATTATCAAAAGTATGTCTCACCGAAGCCATCAGCATTTCGTATCCCTGCGTGCTGAATCTGTGCTCGAACTCGGCGGCCGACGCCCAGCTCGTGATGAACGGCCAGACGGTCCCGTAATTGTAGTTGAGCGGATCATAATATTTACTCTCATCGGATATGCTGCGGACACCCCAGTCGGTAGTCAGCGCGGACGAGGCAAGTTGCTTCAACGCCAGGTCGGCGTGCGCCGGATCTCCGATGTTCCAGGTGAGTCCGACCGACATCCACGGTGTCAGTTCATCGACCTGCTCTCCTTTTGAGTTGAATGCGTAAGAGTAGTATTTCTTTCCTGCGTTCCAGAACTTCGACTCGTAAGCTTTGCTCGCCTTCCCGAAATTTCCCGCGGCCTTCTTCTCGTAAGCGGCATCTCCGACCGTTTTCGCCAACCGTCCCATCGCCTGTGTCGCCCTGACCCAGATGGCGGGGGGATAAACCGCGGAT
>JAJYGB010000225.1 GCA_021785235.1 Bacteroidota bacterium | reverse complement strand
GGCGATTTCATTTTCCGAAAACCCGCCTTCCGGGCCGATTAAAGCTATGGCCGGTCCGTCTGTCTTCATCTGCAAAATATGACTCTTGATCATGTTGCCGGATTTTTCGTGCAATGCGATCCTCTCATCATAGGAGCGGCCAAACGCGGCGACCTCGGCAAGGCTTTCCACGAACATCAGACGGGGGAGGCTGCTCCTCAGCGACTGCTTGACTGCCGACCGTACAATGCCTTCCAACCGGTCGAGCCGGGGCCGGATCTTCTCGCTCCTTTCAGAAATAAACAACAAAAAACTGTCCGCACCAAGTTCCGTGCACTTCTCGAGGGCAATCTCCAGTTTCGACATCGGTTTCAAAAGAGACATGGCGATGCAAAAATGCCGGGGAGGCGAGTTTAGATTTTCAAATTCCTCCACGACTTCGCATTCAGATTCGCCCTTCCCGATCGAGCCCACCATGCAAAGCAGAGTCTTACCGGCTCCGTTCGTCGCCAGTATCTTCTCGCCGGGCCTGACTCGCAGCACCCGTGAAAGGTGAAAATGTTCCTCGTCCACAAGAACGACGGTCTTCTTTCCGTCTCCACGCGTCTTAAGGTTCTCATCTTTGAATATGAATTGTTCCATCAGATTGTCGCGCCAAAATCGAATATGAATTCCCAATGCCTGTCGCTTCCGCGGGCGTAGTCAAACTGAAGTATCACATCATATGGCAGCAACAGGCTGAGCCCACCGCCATACCCGTACAGCGCGTTGTTAATGTTGACATGCAGCCCCTTTCCCGTAGTTTCGCCGGCATCGGCGAAGAAACTCCAGTAGAGAGCGATCCTGTTCGAAATAAACTCCTTCAGGGGGAAGTCCGGTATCTCGATGTACATCTGCTTTATGATGGGTATCCGGAGCTCCATGTTTGCCCCGACGATACTCTGGCCCTCGGATACGGTGTTGAACATCCCCCTGATTCTCTCAAAGTATCCGATAAAGACGTGATTGTACGGAGGAATTTGCGGCCCCTCGGCGAGATCCCCGTGAACTCTGGTGGCGAGCGTGAGCCATTCAAGGAATGAAGTATAGTCACGCGCATCGAGGGAGAGTCTCCCGAAATCGACGACGCTCTCACCAAGACCGAATTTCTCCAGCGCCAGATAGAAATATGAGCCCTGCGTCGCGTAACTCTTAAGGTTTCGTGAATCGTACGTGTAGGAAAGCTTCAGCGAGGCGAAAACGTCCGTCCCAGTCGGCGAAAGCGTAACGCCGGTAGTATCTGAATTTCTGGCGACATAATTATAGGAAGTCCCGAGCGTAACGGTCGAGAAGATGCCGAAGCGCCTCCCGACATCTGCGTGCAGTTCGCCGAAGGTAGCGTTGAACTCACCGCTCGCGGCGCCGGGCTGGATCCCCACGTTTCTCCCCTGAGAATAGCTGGCTCCCATTGAGACGATGTAATTTTCGCGTGGCCCGATAGATGGGCTCCGAAACATAACGGCGCCGAACGGGTCGTAACCGAGGGCGAACATGGCGGCAAGTTGTTCGTCCCTCCCCCTGAAGTTCAGCTGCATAATTCCGGCGCCCCAGTAAAACTTTCTGAAATCCCTGTCCTGGAACCCGACAACGGGATAAGGCCAGAGATACCACCTCTCTTCGACATATATGAGGAGGTCGATCTTGTTTTGGGAGATTGGTTCCGGCTGGACCTGGACCCTCGTAAAGAGGCCGGTGCTGTAAATCCGCTCACGGCCGAATTCTATCTCACGGGTGTTTACCGTATCGCCGGGCTTGAAAGGGAGTTCCCGCAGAATTACAAACGGTTTGGTAGTCTTGTTTCCTTCGATAAAAATCCTGTCGAGGACATATGTCCGCATGGAATCTTGCGCCCGCAATACGGATAACGCTGAGAGGAGAGCAATTAAAACGGCGGCCACACGAAGCATGATTACCGTGTGGGGACTAAAAGGGTTACTTTTGTTCCGGAATTTTCAGAGGAGAAAATTTCAAAGCCGCAGTTGTTGATGGTCGCAAGATTCTTCGCGATATACAAACCGAGGCCCGCCCCCTGCTGCTGCTGCTTGTCTTTGTTGACCTGGTAAAACTTGTCGCAGACTTTTGACAGGTCCTGCTCAGGAAACCCCACGCCGGTGTCGGCCACCTCAACCCTGACGCGGTCGTTTTCTTTCTCAGCGGTGAGCGAGACCGAGCCCTTCGGAGTGAACTTGACGGCATTCGACAGCAATCGCCCAATAATGTCGCGGACCAGGGATTCCGACGCGAAGACCGTCAAATCATTGTCGATCTCTATCTTGATCTCCAGCCCCTTCTCCCCCGCGAGGGAAGCATACTCGCTCTCCAGCATGGTAAGTGATTTCGCGAGGTCGAACTGCCGTTTGTCGGTCTCATAATAGGTCTTTGTCTGTCCGGAGTCAATTTGTATGGTAATAAGGAAATCGTCGACCAGGTTTTTCAACCTGCCGCCGCCGTGGTGAATAAGATCGGCAAATTCCTTCAGCTCGTTCGTTGAAATAGAGGACGCCGCGTTGCTGATTATCTCGGAGAAGCCGATTATATAAGTCAGCGGCGTGTTGAGTTCATGAGAGAGCGTCGACAGGACCTGTTCCTTCAGCGCTTCGAACTCGTTCTGCATCGCGCTCCTCATGGAAGCGGCGCGTTTCAACTTGCCTCTCACCGTCGTTACGAGTTCGTCGATGTCGATCGGTTTCGTGAGGTAGTCGTCGGCGCCGAGCTCTTTCCCTTCGCGGACGTGCGCGCGATCCGAGAGGGCGCTGAGAAAAATGAACGGGATTGAACGCAGTTCGGAAATGCCCTGGACCTTCTCGTAGAATTCGAACCCTCCCATCTCGGGCATATAGATGTCGCTGATGATAAGGTCGGGTTTATTGCTTTCGAGAAGCTGCAGGGCGAGCGCCGCGTGTTTCGCGCTCAGCGTGCGGTAGCCTTCGTCCTCAAGTATCGCAGAGAATAATTCAAGGTTTGCCTGCTCATCGTCGACAAGCAGGATGAGGGCGGGTTCAGGCATTATGAAAAACCCCGCTACTTCTGCGGCGTGCTCGCAGGGGATTGAAGCGGAACTTGCGGAACCTGCTGGGCAGGAAGTTGCTGCTGACCCTGTGTCTGTAAGAAGCTCTTCTGTTCGCTGGTGACCTTGTTCGGAAGGAAGAAAAGGTTAATCAAGAAAGCGAGGACAATGAACGTCGTGCCGAGAATGGTTGTCATTCTCGAAAGAATGTCCGCCGTCTTTCTGACTCCGAACATGTTGCCGAAGCCCGCGCTCGCCCCTCCGAAGGAGCCCGCCAAGCCGCCACCTTTGCTGGACTGCATCAAAACGACCGCAATCAACATAATGGCAATGATAATTTCTAATACAACCAATAACGCGTACAAAATTCCACCTTTGTTTTGGCTAAAATTTAGTTTTTTCCGGTCTTAAATGCAATCGACGAAAACACGCCGCAATAGAGGCCTTTTGGGATCTTCCACGCACTTCCACGCCGGTAACGACAATACTCCCCTCTTTTACCCGTTAATCCCCGGCCGGGGGATTCCAAATGATAGGGTTGAAATTGGTGCCGTAGTCGAAATGATCGCGGTTCTCCGCCCGCTTCAGGAAATTAACCACGGCGTAAGTCAGCGGAGTGGCGGCGGCCTCGTAACCTGATTTCACCAGCCATTGCGAGACCACGAGCGCCTCGAGCCCCCTCAGCGGCACCATCCCGGCAAATGCGAGAGAAATGAATATACCGGAATCTGCGAGCTGTCCGACGAGAGTCGAGCCGATGGTCCGAGTCCATAGGTGCCTCCCACCGGTAGCAATCTTCATCTTCGCGAGAACGTAGGAGTTGAGGAACTCACCCGCGAGGTAGGCGACGAAAGAAGCTGCGAGAAGGCGCGGAGCGAAATTGAATATCCCCGCGTACGCCCTCTGCGTCG
>JAJYGB010000297.1 GCA_021785235.1 Bacteroidota bacterium | reverse complement strand
GATACTCCCGATGGCGGCGAAGGGCGAAGAGGCCGTCGGTTCGATGGGAACCGACGCGGCGCTTGCCGTCCTCTCGGAACGTCCCCAGATGTTGTTCAGGTATTTTAAGCAGCTCTTTGCCCAGGTCACCAATCCGCCCATCGATCCCATAAGAGAAGAACTGGTTATGGAGCTGACTACGTACGTCGGCCCGGAGCAGAACCTTCTGGCTGAGACCCCTCTGCACGCTCACAGGCTTGAACTCGAGCACCCTCTCCTCTCTAATTCGCAGATGGAGAAGATACGGAATATTGCCAAGGGGCATTTCAAGTCGGTGACGATTCCGCTCTTGTTCAATCCGAGTGTCCGCCACAACATGCGAGAGCGGATGGACCAGATTTGCACCGAGGCCGTTGAGGCGGTGAAGTCCGGCATATCGCTCATAATTCTTTCGGACAAGGGGGTCGATCAAAACCTCGCCGCGATCCCCAGCCTGCTGGCCACTTCGGGCGTCCATCACGCGTTGTTGAAGGCCGGATTGAGAACCAAGACCGGCATCGTCGTGGAAAGCGGCGAGCCGAGGGAGGTTCACCATTTCGCGCTCCTTTGCGGCTATGGTGCCAACGCCATCAATCCGTATGTCGCATACGAGACACTCGCCTATCTGACCGAAAAAGATTTCCTGGCCGATATTAAAGACTACAAGACGGCAAAGAAGAATTTTGTCAAAGCCGTGAGCAAGGGACTCTATAAGATCTTCAGCAAGATGGGCATCAGCACCCTGCAGTCTTATTGCGGCGCGCAGATTTTCGAGGCGGTCGGGCTGGACAGCGAAATTGTGGAGAACTATTTCACCGGTACTCCCACGAGGATTGAAGGATTGAGCCTTGAGATGCTCGAGCAGGAGACTATCAGGAGGCATGTCCACGCGCTTGATCCGCAGATCGACCAGAGTACGCTCGATGTCGGCGGTCTGTACCAGTACCGGCGTGATGGCGAAAACCATCTCTGGAACCCGCTAACGATATCCAAACTCCAGCTGAGCACGAGCAGGGGCGACTACAAGACTTTCAAGGAATACACCGAACTGATCAACAACCAGAACAAGAGACGTGTGACTCTCAGGAGCCTCTTCGAGCTGGACACGAACGGGAACGCCATCCCGATTGAGGAAGTCGAACCGGCAAAGGAAATCGTCAAGCGGTTTGCAACCGGCGCGATGAGCTTCGGCTCGATTTCCTGGGAAGCGCACACCTCGCTCGCCATCGCGATGAACAGGATCGGCGGCAAGTCTAACACCGGAGAAGGCGGAGAGGACTCCGTCAGGTTCAACCGTCTCGCGAACGGCGACTTCATGCGCTCCGCGATCAAGCAGGTAGCGTCCGCACGATTCGGCGTGACGGCGAATTATCTCGTGAATGCCGACGAGCTTCAGATTAAGATGGCGCAGGGTGCCAAGCCCGGCGAAGGCGGACAGCTCCCCGGTTTCAAAGTCGACAAGATTATTGCGAGGATACGCCACAGCATTTCGGGCGTGACCCTGATAAGCCCGCCGCCGCATCACGACATTTATTCCATCGAAGATCTTAAACAGCTGATCTTCGATCTCAAGAACATCAACCCGGCCGCGCGGATAAGCGTGAAGCTGGTGTCGGAAGTCGGAGTCGGGACGATCGCCGCAGGCGTGGCCAAGGCGCACGCCGACCATATCCTGATCTCCGGGCATGACGGCGGAACCGGAGCGAGTCCGATCTCATCGATCCAGTATGCCGGATCGCCGTGGGAGCTCGGCTTGAGCGAAGCGCATCAGACGCTCATGCTGAACGGGCTTAGAGACCGCGTTTACCTTGCCACCGACGGGCAGCTCAAGACCGGGCGCGATGTCGTGATCGCGGCACTCCTCGGCGCAGAGGAGTTCGGGTTTGCGACGGCCCCTCTCGTCACGCAGGGCTGCATAATGATGAGGAAGTGTCATCTGAACACCTGCCCGACAGGCGTAGCGACGCAGGATCCGGAGTTGAGAAAAAAATTCACCGGGAAGCCGGAATATGTCGTGAACTTCATGTTCTACATTGCCGAAGAAGTAAGAGAGCTTATGGCGGCGATGGGATTCAGAAAGTTTACCGACATGATTGGGATGATTGAAAAGATAATGCCTGTTCGCCTGAACGATCACTGGAAGGCGCGCGGGCTCGACCTTACTAAACCGCTCTTCAAGGCGACGCCGCTCCACGAGACGAATACGTACCGCACCCGCGGGCAGAACCACGAGCTGGAGAACCAGCTCGACCACGAGTTGATCGAGCTCGCTAAGCCGGCCCTCGAAAACGGCGCTCCAGTGCAGATCAAGAAGAGAATCAGGAACATCAACCGCACCGTCGGGGCGATGCTATCCGGCGAGATAGCGAAGAAATACGGCGAGGAAGGTTTGCCGGATGGAACAATAAAGATCGAGATGAGAGGGACGGCTGGACAGAGCTTCGGAGCATTCCTGGCTAAGGGAGTAGAACTGGACCTGACCGGCGAATCCAACGACTATACGGGCAAAGGGCTCTCCGGTGGAAAGGTGATCGTGAAGGTTCCGCCCGAGGTAACATTTGACCCGGCAGAGAACATAATAATCGGCAACACTTGCCTCTACGGTGCGACGAGCGGCGAAGCGTACATCAACGGCGTGGCCGGCGAGAGGTTCGGTGTGCGTAACTCCGGCGCATACGCGGTCATCGAAGGCGTCGGCGACCACGGATGTGAGTACATGACGGGCGGAAGAGTCGCAGTGCTCGGGAAGATTGGACGGAATTTCGCCGCGGGCATGTCCGGAGGCATCGCCTACGTCTGGGACCCGAGCAAGGTTGCCGAGAAGTATATCAATCACGGAATGGTCACGGTAGAGTACCTCATATACGACGAGGATATCGCCGAGCTCCATACCATGGTGAAAAATCATTTTGATTATACCGGGTCGAAGAGGGCCGAACATATACTGAAAAACTGGAGCACGGAGAAAGACAACTTCTGGAAAATAATTCCCGAAGAATACCGAAAGGCGCTTGCGCGACTCGCAAAGGAGCAGCAGACGGCAGCTGGTCCGGATAGAGAAGTGGTGGAAAGAGAGGCAGTCCATGGGTAAGCCGACAGGATTCATGGAATACAAGAGAGCGAGCCTGGAGCACGAACCTCCAGAAGCGCGCGTGAAGACTTTCAAGGAATTCGAAAAACGATTTCATAGGGAAGACGCGAAAGTGCAGGCGGCGCGCTGCATGGACTGCGGCATTCCTTTCTGCCATGGCGATACCGGCTGCCCTGTCCAGAACTACATTCCGGAGTGGAACGACCTGGTATACAAAGGCCACTGGCGCGAGGCGCTGGAGAACCTCCTCTCCACGAATAATTTTCCGGAATTTACCGGCAGGCTTTGTCCCGCGCCGTGCGAGACTGCATGCACGCTCGGCATTAACGCGGAGCCGGTCACGATCAAGGCGATCGAGCGCACGATAATCGACAAAGGATGGGAAGAGGGCTGGGTGAAGCCGCGAATGCCCTACGTGATGAGCGGAAAGAAAATTGCGGTTGTCGGGTCCGGCCCGTCCGGTCTCGCCGCCGCGCAGCAGCTCTGCAGGGGAGGTCACCTCGTCACGGTCTTCGAGAAGAACGACCGCATCGGCGGACTGCTTCGATACGGGATCCCCGACTTTAAGCTCGATAAGCGCGCCATTGACCGGCGAATCGAACAGATGACCATCGAGGGAGTCGAGTTCAGGACTGGCGTCAACGTCGGTGTGGATATTTCGGCGACAGAGCTGGTTGAGAAATACGACGTGGTCATACTCGCCGGCGGCTCGGAGAAACCGAGAGACATCTCCATTCCCGGCCGGGAACTGAAGGGAATACATTTCGCGATGGAGTTTCTGCCTCAGCAGAACCGCGTTAATGCCGGAGATACGGTCAAAAACCAGCT
>JAJYGB010000084.1 GCA_021785235.1 Bacteroidota bacterium | reverse complement strand
AACCGTTTCCCAATTCCCCTGGGAGACTTGACCAGAAGTCTTTGACGGCGTGGCGGTTTGATCTTTAGTAGGTTTCCAACTCCGGAAAAATTCCCTCGTTTCCGGATCTACAGATGATGGGTCTTTTAGAAATTTGTCGTAAAGTTCTAAGACGTAACCGGCATTGGGTCCGTAGAACTCTCTGAGTGCATCCATTTTGGTTCGTCATTTTTTATTTTTTTCCGTAAGACGGTGCGAATCTCGAAAAGTGCTTATATGCACGAAAGAAGATGCAATAAGGGCCACAGAGGCCATTCGTATCCCGTCACACAGAAGTATCTTTCGCTTTCGTCCGCGTTTAGTATAATAAAAACATTCGTCTTTTTCATCTGATTTGACAAGCATTCCCGCGAAGGTTAAGTCGTATTTGACTTCCATGATTAACAACTTTTGGCCTGCTAAAGAGGGCCAAAACGTTTGTTCAGTAAAAATGGCGAAATCGTTGCATAAAAAGGGGGTGTTCGTTAACTTTTCCAAGCTAAAATTTTCAAGGAGATAACGATGGCATACCAAGCAAAACCACCCGAAGGATGGCTTAGAACCAATCTTAAGTACACGAAAGATCGGGGAAGCGTGGCGTGGGTCCTTCACAGGATCACCGGGCTCGGTCTTACGGCGTACATCTATGTACACATTTACGCGCTCACTTCTCTTACTCAGGGGCCGCAGGCATTCGACAACGAAATGAAGCTTTTTCAGACACCAGTGTTCCACGTCCTGGAATGGCTCCTCTTTTCACTGGTAGTGTACCATTCGCTCAACGGTGTAAGAATCGTCATTGTCGACTGGGCAAACGGGGCAGCCTATCATAAGAAACTTCTCGCGGTCGTCTATGGACTAGGCGTTGTCCTTTTCATAGGAATGGGCATCCTCATGTTCAGGGAACCGATTGCTAACATGTTCGCATCGTTAAGGTGAGGTGACAAATGTATAAACACACGGGTTCAAGAGGGAGCGGAGCTCCCGGATGGGTACTTCAGAGAATCACAGGGATTCTGCTGTTTGTCGTGGTACTGACGCATTTTTTCGTAATGCACGCTAATCCTGCCAGCGGCCACACGTACGCCGCGGTGCTCGCAAGAATGCACGATCCATTCTGGAAAATGTTCGATCTTACATTCATCACTGTGGGACTGTGGCACGGTTTGAATGGGACGTGGGGAGTATTCCGCGATTACAAGATGAAACCTGCCGTTAGCCTGACAATATACGGCGTAATCATCTTGTCGGGGATCGCTTTCTGGGTTCTCGGAGTCAATACTATTCTTTCTTTCTAAATCGAAAAGGAATTTGTGATGATCAAGCATCAGTATGATGTGGTTATAGTCGGAGCGGGCGGGGCAGGACTCCGCGCAGCGCTTGAGATACCAGAAGGGTTCAGCTGCGCAGTGCTTTCCAAAGTGTTTCCTACCCGTTCGCACACCGGCGCGGCGCAGGGGGGAATAGGCGCGTCGCTCGGTAACGAAGAGGAGGATAGTTGGGAATGGCACATGTTCGACACCGTGAAGGGAAGCGATTACCTCGGTGACCAGGACGCGATCGAGATAATGGCGAAGGATGCACCCAGGGCTATTATCGAACTCGAACACATGGGTATGCCTTTCTCGAGAACTCCCGAAGGAAAAATCGCGCAACGGAGATTCGGAGGCCACACGAGACCGGAAGATCCGAGTGATCCGGATTCGAAGAGAGTCGCGGTAAAACGCTCCTGCTATTCCGCGGACAGAACGGGGCATGTCATGCTCCACACCCTTTACGAGAATTGCCTGAAGCAGAAGGTGCATTTCTTCTCCGAATTTTTCGTAACCGATATGATAATGTCCGGAAAATCATGCGCTGGAGTCGTGGCGATGGATCTCGCGACGAGCGAAGTGCACGTGTTCCACGCCAAGGCTGTCATGCTTGCAACCGGCGGTTACGGAAGAGTCTTCAGAATCACTTCGAACGCGCATGTCGGAACTGGAGACGGATATTCGTTCATCTACAACAACGGTTTGCCTCTGCAGGACATGGAGTTCGTACAGTTCCACCCGACCGGCCTTTGGAAGCTCGGTATTCTGATTTCCGAAGCGGCCCGCGGTGAAGGAGGCATTCTTCTGAATAACAAGGGAGAGCGTTTCATGGAACGCTATGCTCCCACCGTGAAGGATCTTGCCCCTAGGGATATGGTCTCACGGGCTATAATAACAGAAATCCGAGAGGGGAGAGGCTTCAAGGGAAGCGACGGTACCAGTTACGTCCACCTGGATGTCTCACACCTTCCGAAGGAAGTTCTGAACGACAAACTCCCTGAAATAACGGGGTTTGCCAGGACTTATCTCGGTGTTGAGCCGACTAAGGAACCGATTCCCGTTCAGCCGACTGCGCACTACGCGATGGGCGGCATACCGACAACCATCGACGCCGAGGTCACCCGCGACAAGAAGCGGACGACGGTCACCGGTTTGTACGCGGCCGGCGAAGCCGCCTGCGTTTCGGTACACGGATCGAACAGACTCGGAACGAATTCCCTCCTCGACCTGATCGTATTCGGGCGCAGGGGCGGGAAGGCAATCGCGAAGTTCATCAAGGACGCCGAATTCGCCCCGCTTCCGGAAGACGCCGCCGACAGGACAATCGCGCGGATCGACGCCATCATGAATTCCAAGGGAAAGGAGAAGGTCGGCGCCCTTCGCACAGAACTTCAGGAAAAGATGATGGATAAGGTGGGCGTCTTCAGGAATGAAAAAGACCTCACCGAAATGACTACTGAAATAATGAGCCTGCGTGAGCGTTACAAGGGAGTCTCCATCGACGACAAAGGAAAAATCTTCAACACGGATCTGATGGAAGCCATAGAGCTCGGTAACCTCATCGATACGGCCGAACCTATCATACATGGTGCGCTGGTGAGACAGGAATCGCGCGGCGCGCATTCGCGCGAAGATTTCCCGAATCGTGATGATAAGAAATGGCTCAAGCATACTCTTATCTATAAGACCGACGGGAAACCTAAAATTGATCTCAAGCCTGTCTCCATCACTCGTTTCCAGCCAAAGGAAAGAAAGTACTGAAAGGACGGCCGAATAATGAAAGTAACCTTACGTATACAGAGATATAATCCCGAGAGGGACTCCGAACCTTACTATCAGGAATTCATCGTTGAGGCGGGAGACGAAAAGGAGAGGATACTCGATCTCCTTCTTCAGGTCAAATGGAAATATGACGGCACCCTCACCTTTCGGCGCTCATGTGCCCACGGCGTCTGCGGCTCCGATGGTATGAGGATCAACGGGAAGAACAGGCTCGCCTGTTCCACTCTCCTGAGAGACGTCAACTATAAGAAGCCCATAGTGATTGAGCCTCTTCCGTCGATTCCGATTGTCAAGGATCTTATCGTCGACATGTCCGACTTCTACAAGAAGTATGAAGCGGTGAAGCCTTACCTTATCAACAATTCGCCGCCTCCGGAACACGAGCGCTACCAGAGCAATGAGGACGCGGAAAAACTATTCGAGTCCGCCAAGTGCATTCTCTGCGGGTGCTGCACGACATCGTGCCCGTCGTCGTGGTCGGACGAGAACTACATTGGGCCGGCGGCGCTGTTGAAGGCTTACAGGTTCGTGTTCGATACGCGTGACGAAGCGGCAGACGAAAGGCTCGACGTTGTGGACACTCCCGATGGCGCCTGGCGATGTCACACAATCTTCAACTGCGTCGAAGCGTGCCCGAAGGAAATCAACATCACTTGGCACATATCGAAGCTGAAGAAGCGTCTCGCCGAAAGGGAAATGTAAGCTCCAGCGTCATTTGTGAGATTCTAAAGGCGGGTTCTTTGCCCGCCTTTTTTTGTGTGCGCCCGGCAGGGCGCATCTGCTTGAAGATGACCGCGCTTTTGAAGGATGCGTGGAAGTTCTTTACACAC
>JAJYGB010000622.1 GCA_021785235.1 Bacteroidota bacterium | reverse complement strand
TGCGCGCTCTGCGGCGATCGTGTCCCCTCGCGCTCTTTGCATGAAACAAGAATTCGGCAGAGATACACTGAACACTACATTACCCGATCATACCCATTTTAAGGGACAAACGAATTAAATTATGGCATAAATCAATACAAACGGAGACGTTGATGTCGATACCCGAAAAAGCAATTCATGAAATGCCCAAAGTTCAGTTACACGACCATCTCGACGGCGGTCTGCGTCCCGAGACGGTAATAGAATTGGCGAAGGAGCAGAAGTACGATAAGCTCCCAACGCAAGATCCCGCGGAGCTCGCCGCGTGGTTTCATCGCGGGGCAAACAGGGGGAGTCTTCCGCTCTACCTGGAAGGCTTCGCGCACACCTGCGGCGTTATGCAGACGCCGGAAGCGCTGGAGCGTGTCGCGTATGAAATGATGGAAGATATGAAGAAGGACTGCGTAGTGTATGTCGAAACCAGATTCGCTCCCGTGTTCCACACGGACAAGGGTCTGCACTGGGAAGACGTCATCAACTCAGTCCTCCGCGGGCTTGAGAGAGGGAAGAAAGATTTTGGCGTGGGTTATGGAGTCATCGTGTCTGCGATGAGAAACATGAATTTGAGTGAAGAGATGGCTCAGTTGGCGGTTGACTTCCGCGACCGGGGAGTCGTCGGTTTTGATCTGGCGGGTGAGGAAGGGGGCTACCCTCCCAAGAAACATGTCGACGCGTTCCATTACATACAAAGACAGAATTTCAACATAACGATACACGCGGGCGAGGGATTTGGCAAAGAGTCGATCTGGCAGGCGATCCAGTGGTGCGGCGCTCACAGGATCGGTCATGCGACGCGCCTGATCGAGGACATCGTCATGGTTGACGGTAAAGCCGTGAAGCTCGGTACGTTGGCGCAATACGTCCTCGACAAACGGATCCCGCTGGAGATATGCCTCAGCTCGAACGTCCACACCGGTGCCGCGAAGAGCATTGAGGAGCATCCTTTCAAAACCTATTACAACGAGAAGTTCAGGGTCACCCTGAATACCGACAACCGCCTCATGAGCGCGACGACGCTTTCGAAGGAATTCGCTATTGCTGAGAAAGTCTTTCATCTAAGCTTTGCCGAGATGGAGAAGCTGACAATCAACGCCATGAAAAGCGCGTTCATCCCGTATGGCGAACGCATGAAGTACATATATGATGTTATCAAGCCCGGCTTCAAGGCAATTCGCGAAAAGTACAAGATCAATGGCGAGGCGCCATATGGCGGCAAAACAGTCTCTTGAGGGTAATATTCCTGCGAGAAAGCAAGTATCTAATGTTGAAGGGACTTGTCAGACGAGACAATTCCAAGCTCCAAACAAGGCTCAAATTCCAAGAGCTAAACTCCAAATTGATGAAATTGGATGAAAACAGTTGGACTTTGTCTTTGTTGACTTGAGGTTGTTTGGAGCTTGAGAGTTGGTGTTTGGAAATTAGTATAATCGGAGACAAAACATGTCTATCGGAGAAAAGCAAAGCACGGGTAATCCTTCGCGCGTCATCCACGCTCCGAGGGGGACCGAACTGAATACCAAGGGCTGGCAGCAGGAAGCGGCGCTGCGCATGCTGATGAACAACCTCGATCCGGATGTCGCGGAGAAGCCGGACGAGCTCATCGTCTACGGCGGAAGCGGCAAGGCGGCAAGAAACTGGGAGGCGTACGACGCGATAGTCGCGACATTGAAGCGGCTGGAGAACGACGAAACACTTCTCGTTCAGTCCGGTAAGCCGGTCGCGGTCTTCAAAACCTACGAAGAGGCGCCGCGCGTTCTCATCTCGAACGCGATGCTCGTGCCGGCCTGGGCCAATTGGGATGAATTCCGCAGACTTGAGGCTCTCGGCCTGACAATGTTCGGGCAGATGACGGCGGGAAGCTGGATATATATCGGGACACAGGGAATTCTCCAGGGTACTTACGAAACATTTGCCGAAGCCGCCAGGAGACATTTCGGCGGGACGCTTGCCGGACGGTTTGTCCTGACAAGTGGGCTCGGTGGCATGGGTGGCGCGCAGCCGCTCGCCGCGACAATGAACGGCGCCGCGATCCTTGTGGTCGAGGTCGACAGGAACAGGATCGAACGCAGGTTGAAGACCGGGTATTTGGACAGGATGAGCGAAAATGTTGATGAAGCTCTTTCTCTGGTCCTCGCGGCAAAAAAACAGAAGCAGCCTCTCTCAGTCGGGCTCCTGGGAAATGCTGCCGACATCATTCCCGAGATAGCGCGACGGAAGATCGTGCCCGATCTCCTTACCGACCAGACCAGCGCGCACGATACTCTGAACGGATATGTCCCCGCCGGACTTACGTATCAGGCGGCACTTGAGATGAGGAACAAGAACTCCGCGCGATATATTTCGATGGCACAGGAGTCGATTGTCCTGCACGTCCGCGCGATGCTGGACCTCAAGCGCCAGGGGGCGGTGACTTTCGACTACGGAAACAACATACGCGGCGAAGCCCAGGCCCATGGTGTCCGAAACGCGTTCGATATTCCCGGCTTCGTCCCTGAATTTATCCGCCCGCTCTTCTGCGAGGGGAAGGGGCCGTTCCGCTGGGCCGCACTGAGCGGCGACCCTGAAGACATTTATGTTACCGATGAAGCCGTCATGAAAACATTTCCGGATAACAAACAGCTCATTAACTGGATTGAGAAGGCGCGGAAGTACGTCCATTTCCAGGGGCTTCCGGCGCGAATATGCTGGCTCGGATATAAAGAGCGCGACAAGATGGGCCTCATCTTCAACGACCTTGTAAAGACCGGGAAAGTGAAGGCGCCGATCGTTATCGGGAGAGACCATCTCGATGCCGGAAGCGTGGCATCTCCGAACCGCGAAACGGAGAAGATGAAAGACGGATCGGACGCCATTGCGGACTGGCCGATACTCAACGCGCTCCTTAACGCCGTCGGCGGCGCGAGCTGGGTGTCTGTGCATCATGGCGGTGGTGTAGGCATCGGCCTTGCCATACATGCCGGTATGGTGGTGGTCGCGGACGGAACCGAATCTGCCGCGAGAAGGTTGAAAAGAGTTCTTACTTACGATCCCGGGATGGGCGTCGTTCGCCATGCAGATGCCGGTTATGAAGAGGCTATAAAAGTCGCGAGGGAAAAGGGCGTCGATATACCGATGCTTCCCAGGGAAGAGAGAAGGTGAAGAGGGAAAAGGTGAAGAGGTGAAAAGGTGCGGAGTGAGAAGCAGGAAGCAAGAAACAAGAAGTAAGAAACAAGAAATGGGAAATAAGAAGTAAGAAATAGGAGGAAAGAGGCGAGAGAGGATGGGTTACTCCTTTTTGCTTTTTAACCATTCAACCTATTTACCTTTTGACCTTTTTGCCTATTAATCTTTTGAAGACGACATGAAACTCTACTATCACGTTACCGGGCACGGACATCCGTTCGTAATTCTGCACGGCTTGTTCGGCTCGAGCGACAATTGGTATACTCTCTCCAAATACTTCGGCGAGAAATACAAGACCTTCGCGGTCGATCTGAGAAACCACGGCCGCTCACCGCACAGCGACGTCTTTGATTACAGGGTTATGGCCGAGGACCTCGACAATCTCCTCATCCACGAAGGGATAAGTTCCGTCTACATTCTCGGGCATTCGATGGGTGGGAAGACCGCAATGCAGTTTGCGTTGAATCACCCGGAAAAGGTGGACAAGTTGGTCGTCGTTGACATTGGTACTAAGGCCTATCCGCCGCAGCATGACAAGATATTCGAAGCGCTCTTTACGTTGAAGCTCGGTCAGTACAAGACGCGCGCGGAACTGGACGCGGCGCTGGCGGTCCGCATCCAGGATTACGCCGTCAGGCAGCTGCTCTTGAAAAATGTCGAGAGGGACGACCCCGGCGAATTCAGGTGGAAACTGGATGCGCGCGAGATATACAAGAATTACGATAAGATAAATGCCGCTATCACCGC
>JAJYGB010000624.1 GCA_021785235.1 Bacteroidota bacterium | reverse complement strand
AACGATTATGATGAATTCCGCATACTGAAAGAGAACAAGGAAAGGCCCCCCTTCAATGGCAAATCCCCCTAGGACAGCCGCAAGGACTATGACTATTCCGATAATAACAAACAAGTTTGCCCTCTCGATTTTAAGAAACTTTGATACTCATATTTCGGCAATACATTCGGCAACTTTAGGAAATATCGTCCAAAATTAAAAATTTTTAAGGCTCAATTGTCTTTAAGCTAGAACTGAAGGGAGACGTTATATTTGTAAAGCAAGTGGAGGTTAACATGAAGAAAATAATATATGCAGCTGTCGTCGCTATGGCCTTCCTGGCCGCGCCGCGAACAACTGAAGCTCAAGAAATATCGTTCGGAGTATTTTACAGCTCACTGGCACCATACGGGCATTGGGTTCGTGTCGGAACTTATGGAATGTGCTGGCAACCCGTCGGCATGCGACAAGAGTGGGCGCCGTACACATCGGGCCATTGGGTATGGACAGAATATGGTTGGACATGGGTATCAAATTATCCATGGGGTTGGGCGCCTTTCCATTACGGCCGTTGGGTTTATGAGGCTGACTATGGGTGGATTTGGGCTCCGGGCTATGTCTGGGCTCCGGCATGGGTTCAATGGAGATGGGGAGGCGGATATTGCGGCTGGGCCCCGCTACCTCCTGGATTTCACTTCAGGCTCGATGTTGTTATCGGGCCCGACGACCGTGACTTCGGAGTCGGACCACGCGGCTGGAATTTCGTCCGCGCCGATGACATCGGAATGCATCGCTACAATTTCATCAACAGAGACGACGTTCCGCGCGTGATCGTACGCACAAGAAACGTCACCAGATTCAGGTTTACGGCGAGAGGTGTATTTGACATCGGCCTTCAGAGGCAAGAAGTTGAGAGAGTCACGCGCCGTAGAATCCAGACCGTTTCCATAACAAGGACAAATGAGATCGGACGGCAGCGCATTGCGGGCAACCAGATCCGCATTTACTCGCCTGCGCCTTTCGAGCCCCGATTCAGAAATGAAGGGGAAGTGATCCGTCGGGAGAGGACATATTCGGTTCCCCAGAGATACGGATCGAGCCAACCGCAGCGTTACGCGCCTCCTCGCGAAACGCCCCGGCCTCCCCGGACACGCCAATACCAGCCACCAAGGTTAGATCAGCGCAATGTCGACACTGTGCATCCCCGGCCTAATCCCAAGCAAAGGTCAAGAGGCGAAGTCAAGCAGCATGAGCACAACGACAAGTCAAAAGGCCCGGTAAGGCATCGATAAGACTGGCAGTAGTGACGCTTTAGGCCCCGTTACTGACGGGGCCTATTTGGTTTTGGTTGTGCGGAAAACATGGATTAAAATATTACTAAATTACAGGGCGAATGAGAATCCTCCTTGTAGAAGACGAAAAGAAAGTCGCACGCTTCCTTAAACTCGGCCTGGAGGCCGAGAACCACGAAGTTGTGAATGCCTATGACGGTGAAGCCGCCGAAAGGATGGCTTTGTCCGAAGATTACGGCGTGATAGTGCTAGATATCATGCTTCCTAAGAAAAACGGTATCGAAGTTCTCAGATCAATAAGGGGAAGTGGGAAGAAGACGCCGGTCTTAATTCTTACCGCAAAAGGGAGTCTAGAAGACAAAGTCGAGGGACTCGACGAAGGCGCTGACGATTACCTCGTCAAACCGTTCGCGTTCGCCGAGTTCATCGCGCGCGTCCGTTCGCTCGGAAGAAGAAGTGGCGGCGACAAATCTACCGTGCTGAAAGTGGCCGACCTAGAACTCGATCCGATCACTCGAAAGGCGAAGCGGAGCGGCAAGGAGATCGAACTCACAAATCGCGAGTACGCGCTCCTCGAGTATTTTGTCCGCAACGTGAACAGAGTCTTGACGCGGACAGTCATATCGGAACACATTTGGGAATACAATTTCGACACGGGCACCAATATCGTAGAAGTTTATGTCAACAAACTCAGGAACAAGATAGATTCAGGCTTCGACGTGAAGCTTATTCACACTGTACGCGGCGCAGGCTACATGATGAAGACAGAGTGATGCTGAACTCCATCCGTCTGAGACTTACAATATGGTATTCTCTCATACTTCTTGCCGCTCTGGGCGTTTTCGGGATCGCCTCTTATGTCTACACTGGCGAGATGCTTTCACAAAACCTGACGTTGTCACTGGAAAACGAGACGGAATGGCTGAAGGACATTCTCGAAGGAAGGCTCGGCATCGAACGCGGAAAGAGCCGAAACCCGCGCAGCCAGCTTTTGCCTCCTCCGTCGGCGCAACGCGACACCGTCACTGAAAGTGAGGGGAGAAACGAGTCGGAAGAAGATTACACGATCTGGAACAAGATTTACGAGCACTCTCTCTTAAATTCTAAGAAGCAGTTCGTTGATGTCAGAGACAAGCGCGGAAGGGTTTTTTACAAATCTTTCAACCTCGGCGAGGACACTCTCCCTTCACCGCCCGGCCTGAAAGAGTATGTTGTGAAAGTCATAAACACCACACTCGGGTCGGAAAGGATCCGCCTGGCGGCCATGAACACAAAATTTTACGAGATCCGTGTCGCTTACCCTGTAGAAGAGATTAACGACGTTCTGCGGAGTCTTTTCTCCATATTCATTATACTAATTCCGATTGTCCTCGCGATTTCCGTTTTCGGCGGCTACTTCCTCGCTAAACAGTCACTAAGGCCGGTCGAAGAGATAACGCGCACCGCCAGAAAAATAACGGCGACGAGCCTCCGGGAAAGAATCCATGTCAAAAATCCGAACGACGAGATTGGGAGACTCACTGAAACGCTGAACAATATGATAGGAAGACTTGAAGCTTCGTTCGAGCAGGTGCAGCAGTTTTCGCTGGATGCTTCGCACGAGCTGCGGACTCCACTCACAATCATGCGCGGCGAGATAGAACTCGCGCTTCGGGGAAACAACAGAGGAACCTCATACAAAAAAACGCTTGTCAGTCTACTCGAAGAAGTACTCAGGATGACGAGCATAATAGAAGGGCTTATCCTTCTCGCAAAGGCCGACAGCGGGAACGTGAAACTCGAAAAGAAACCCACACACCTCAACGCTTTGGTAAGCGAGATCAGAGAAGACGCGGAAATCTTGGCTGAGCAGAAGAAAATATCAGTGTCGATCTCACGCCTCGACGAAGCGACTGTACTCGGCGATGCGGTGAGGCTCCGCCAACTCATGCTAAACCTCATCGATAACGCCATCAAGTACACTCCCCAAGACGGGAAGATTACTCTGTCACTCGCGCTGGCACACGGGAAGGCTCGCTTCACCGTTGAGGATACCGGAATCGGCATACCCGATAGCGAGCTCAAAAAGATATTCGACAGGTTCTACAGGGTCGACAAAAGCAGAAGCAGGCTTCCGGACGGATTAGGACTCGGATTGTCTATATCGAGGTGGATCGCCGAAGCGCATGGCGGAAGCCTAATCGCTGAAAGTAAAGTTGGATCGGGAAGCAAGTTTACCATCATTCTACCTGCACTGGTCGACGTTCAAGCTTGATGGAAAGATTGAGACAAGGCTCCCATCTCCAAAGACTCGCCGTCAAGTTACCGGCTTCCCTCCACCATGTTTTTAAGAAGCGTCGAGCTCAAATTTTACGGAAAGCACTTTACTGGCATCCATTCCACCCAGACGGCTCTAGGATCCAGCCACTAGTCAAAACACCCCTTTGAATGCCTGTGGCCATTTGAGACGGGCCGCCGGTCAAAACCGGCGGCCATCACTACTTTGATCAGTGTCTGCCCACTTCTGTGAGCTTGTGCGCATCGAGTATATCATCAAGGAGTCTCTTATCGACGATATTTTTCTCGAGAAGGACTTCGCGTACAGTCTTGTCGTTTTTCACCGCTTCTTTAACGACTTCCGCAGCCTTCAGGTAACCTATATGCGGGGTTAATGCCGTAACGATGCTGACGCTCTTCTCCGCGAAC
>JAJYGB010000647.1 GCA_021785235.1 Bacteroidota bacterium | reverse complement strand
GATTGTGCCGTCAATTAAACACATGGAAACAACTAAATACGGAAAAGAACGAATGGAATCAGTCAACCAATAAGTTCAGCTTGTCAAATTGAAAACAAAGGGGGATAAGACTTATCAATTATGATAACTTAGAATGGAGATACAAATGGACGATGCAAACGGAGAGGAGAAGACGCTGCAAATTGCGGGTGATCAGTAAGTTACTTTATTTTCAAGGTACGGAGCATCCTGGAATAGTTGGAAGGCAGGAGTCCGAGCTTGCGCGCGGCATCGGCATCTGAAGTCGATTGTTTCCGGACAAATAAAACATACTCTCGCATGAAAGCTTCCTGAGCCTCCCGAAGAGGCCTGATATTCCCATCAGCAAAAAAGTTCTCAGGTTTCATTTGACAGTCTTCATTCCCTTCCTGCGTTAGCCCGATGGAGGCGTGAACGCTTGCCGCCGTCACAACTGAAAAGTCGTTCACGAGAATTCGCTGCACGAAATTCTGGAGCTCACGGACGTTGCCCGGCCAATCGTAATCGACGAGTTCCTTAATCCCCTCCGCGGTTACCTCCGGTTTCGCCCTATTCATCTCGTCGGCGAATAAGCTCAAAAAATGCTCAAGCAAGATCGGGATGTCGTCTTTCCTCTCCCTCAACGGCGGAATCCTTATCGGCACGACATTGAGTCTGTAATAAAGATCCTCCCTGAATCTCTTCTCCTTGACTTCCGCTTTCAGCTCCTTGTTGGTAGCCGCGATGACCCTAACGTCCACCTTAGTGACCTGCGTCCTTCCAATTTTTTCCAGCTCGCCGTCCTGTATCACCCTGAGCAACTTCACCTGTGAGGGCAGCGGGAGCTCGGCGACTTCGTCCAGGAATATCGTACCATGATCGGCAAGCTCGAAAAGGCCGGGCTTGTCGGAGTTCGCTCCGGTGAACGCCCCTTTCTGGTATCCGAACAGCTCGCTTTCGAGGAGATCCGCCGGTATGCTTCCGCAGTTAATCGGGACAAAATTCTCAAACTTGCGGTCGCTATTGTAGTGTATGTTTGCGGCGACGAGTTCTTTGCCCGTTCCCGACTCTCCGCTGATCAGAACATTGGCGTTGGTACGAGCGTACTTGATGATGTCATTGGCCATATTGACAATCGCCGGTGAAGCTCCAACGATCTGCTTGTCCTTAAGCCTCTCCGCCACGTTCTTCAGGAGTTTGCTATCGGATTTCAGTTTCCCCCTTTCCAGCTCGCGCTTTTCGAACGCGTTCAGGATTCCGAGGACGAAATCCGTCGGCTGGTAAATATGTTCCTCGATATCTATAGGATACTTCGTGCAGTACCAGAAAGCGCCCGCTTTGATAAGGTTCGCGGCAAACGAAAAGTCCGACGCGCTGAGACTCATCTTTGTCACCACGATGATCTGCGGAGGGAGCGCGCCCTCCCTTAGCCTGGAAATGAGCGCGTCGCCCATCAGGCCACCCGCGATCTGGTAGTCCATGATTATCACATCGCAAAAATCCGGTGAAGAATGGAGCAGTTCGATGGCCGACGCGCCGTCCGAGACCACGTCGACTATCTGTATCTCTTCCCTGAACGGGGCGAGCGTGTTCTTTACACGCTCCACATCGAATTGCTCGTCCTCAATCAGAAGTACCCTAACCGCTTTTCTAGTCAGCATCACAAATGAAGTTTTAGTTTTTAATGGTTATGACGAACCTGCATCCGCCTTCCGGAATATTTTCAGCGTAAACGCTCCAACCGCACTTCGCGGTCACGAGATCGTACGCGATGTAGCATCCATATCCGGTATGGCGATCAGCCGATTCCTTAGTCGATACGTTCTCCGCGAACAGCTCTTGTATCCCCTTCTCGTTCTTTTGAAGGAGCTGCTCGGCGATTCCCTTCCCGTTGTCCGAAACGATGATCCTCGATAATTTGTCAGCCGGCTCATACTCTGTCTTTATCGTGATCGTGATCGGTCCCTCTCCTCCGTGGTCTATACTGTTCTGTATCAGAGGCTCCACGATCTCCCACACCACAAACTCGTTCACGTGTACCTTTGGGAGGTCCTGACAAAATTCCGTGACGAATTTCGTCTTGTTGGATGGAATCGCGACGCGGAGAAACATGTTCTTCACGATGAAATCTATGACCGCGTTGATGTCCGTGTTGAAATTCGATCCGCGAAAGATCTGGATCGGCGGATCGAACCATTTCATATCGTATATCACGCGGGAGATAAAATTCGAATACTTCGATATCCGGTACTTCACCTCATCAATGTTGTCGGCGGTAAGAAGTTTTAGGTCTTCTTTGATAAACGCCATCACCTTCTCAGCCTTGTGATGCGTGTGGTATATCCTCTTTGTGAAAAGGAATTCCCTTTCGTGGGTGGTCCGCTCCTTGACCAGGCTTTCCCTTTCTTCAAAGAAGAGTTTCTGCGCCTTGTCCCTCTCCCTGATTGTGTACGCCGAAACGTAGTACATCGCGAGAAGTCCGAGAAGTATCAGCGAAGTATAGATGATCGAAGTCTCGTTATAACTCGATACAATGGAGCCCGTGATGAAACTAAAGTTAGGCGTGTCCTTCATATAGACCGCCCCTTCGAATTCTCCGTGCGGGGAAAACGGGACGAACACATTGAAAGTCTGTCTTCCCTGAAGTATCGTAACGATTTCTTCCCTGGACTTCAGCTCGTGCATGATCCTTGAATAAAGTCGGATTGCCTCCTCGTGCGAGGTAGAGGAAGGAGGAATCGGAAGAGCGGGATTCAACAAGTAGTTCAGGAGAGCGCCCCCCTCATCGATGGCGTAAATCTTGTCCTTCCGGGATACGAGTATGCAGATATCTTTAGCGTTCTTTGCAAGAAGTTCCTGGCTGAGAACGATGTTCAAAGCGTCCGTGACGCGAAGCCTTTGTGACGGCGACATCGGGGCACGCAGGTTGACGGCTTCAGTAAGAAGCTCAAGCGAAGTGGTCGTCACGTTAGCGAGCTTCTCAGCGGAGTTTCTCTGGTACCAGTTCTGCGTCTTCACCATGAAGGTACGGAGACTCGCGTTATGGATAAACGACAGGGCTCCCTGGAAGGCAAGCAAAACCACGAAGAGAATCGTGAAATGCCTGAGTTCAAACCTGTATTTTTCCAGCCTGTCAATAAGTTTCATTCATGGATCCCAAGAATTGACGTCCTGCCTGGCAGGAAAGAGCCACCGGGAAACGAAACAAGACACGCTCCGGTATCGGCTTCCATCCCACCCCCCACCGGCGAGCGCCAGACCAACGATAGGCTGTCGTGTTTAGCGGGCTTCATCATGTGGCACAAGTTCAGATTCTCTTCTGTTATGATCGTTGTCCAAAAGTCATGAGCCGGCGAAAGGCGGAGCATTGAACCGCTATCACCTGTAAATGTCATATGTTTTGATCGACTGAGCCGCATCAGCTAGTGCGGCGCTCGCGCTCAACTTCCCGCTGATAGCTAGTTTGACGTAATACGAGATCATATCTGAAAATCGAGTGTAATCCGCGTGCGAGGGACGATGGACGCCTGAATTCAGCAGCCCGATATAAAATTTCAGATCAGGGTTCTTTCTAACGAAATTCTTGTCCGCATAAACGTTCGCGTTTGACGGCAAATATGCCCCCTGCTCGAACATGATTTCCTGGATTCTCTTACGAATCAGGAATTTTATGAATGTAAGCGCCGCCTCCTTGTGCAGCGAGTACTTCGATATCATCAGGTCCCATCCGCCGAGGATCGACACAGCGGGATGTCCCGAGAAATGCGGCACCGGGGCCATCGCCCATTTCTCGCCGTGACCTTTCCTGGCAGCGGCATCGCGAAGCGTTTCGTCGATATCCGGCCACCCTCTCAGGAATATGCCGTTGTGTTTCAGGCAATAGTTCAGGCTGGATGTCTCCCTGAGATCGGTCACAGCGGGCGGCGATAGATGATATTTCTGTACGAGGTTGACCATCTTA
>JAJYGB010000285.1 GCA_021785235.1 Bacteroidota bacterium | reverse complement strand
TCAATTGATTCTGCGACGGAGCAAGGAGGGTGATTGTCAAGACGAGTCCCAGAAGAAGCAGGACCTTAGTCGTCATACTTTTTTCAAAGTCGATTCCTCTTAATTTTCGAAATGCGTATTTGAGCCGAGCGAGGAAATCTTTCATTATCATCAGTACCGATCGTTTTTTCTAACTTCGTAAAAGAGCTCTAAAAACTCCGCTGCGCCGTCGCCATCATTGCTGGACTCGGTAACGAGGTCTGCCTGATCCTTCAACTCAGGGACGGCATTCTTCATCGCGATTCCCGTCCCCGCGCGCTTAAAAGCCTCTATGTCGTTCCTGAAATCTCCGAGAACTGCCACCTCACGCTTGCTGATCCCGTAATATTTTTCCAAGTGTGCAAGGCCGGTGGCTTTCGAACAATTCCTATTCCGGATCTCCAGATACCACCGTCCTTCGTGCGATGAACTGCGGTAAAAGCTGGCTTCCAACTTTGAAAAGAAACTGAGCGCGACACGTTCTATCGCCTTCACCGCTTCATGACTATCTCCCCCCGCAATTATTCTGACCGTCCGGTCAACGTAAGGAAAGAGATCCTCAACAATCTCGCTTTCCAGGTCTAGGCTTCCTATGTAGCTTGGAAGAGTAGCCGCGGATTCGAGTCGGACAAGCCTGTCGTCCGCGAGGAGGGCGACGCTTGTTAGGCTTTTATCGGCCTCTTCCATCACATCCTTTATTGTCGAAGGCTTTACGTAACTCGCGAAAATATTTGCCTCGGCGTGCGGAAGGCGCACGAGAGCGCCATCGAGTGAAATGATCGGCGTTCTGAGTCCAAGTTTGTCCGCGATCCTTTCTGCTGACAAATGTGCTCTTCCCGTCATTATCGCCAGGTTTATCCCGATTTCCGTCAGCTTTTGAACGCCTTGCCGGGTAACGTTTGAGATTTCTCCCCGGTCATCGAGCAAAGTCCCATCCAGATCGGTAGCGACAAGCTTTACACGTCTCAGTTTTTCAGCCAATTTGTCAGAAAGTGTGGGCATTTATGTTCCGCTTGTAGTTTAATGATTACACAGATTATAATGAAATTACAAGTCGCGGCTGGTCACACCTCTTTGAATTGCATTTCCTTCATATAAATGATAAATTTATGCGTTTTTTTAAAGGAGAACATGAGTAAAATTAAGAAAATTGGCGTTTATACGAGCGGCGGCGATGCGCCGGGCATGAACGCGGCATTAAGAGCGATTGTAAGAACTGCGGCTTATCGCGGAATAGATATTGTCGGAATTCAACACGGTTACAACGGCATGATAAAGGGGGACTTCGTTCCGCTCGGTCCCCGGTCAGTCTCGAACATCATCCAGCGTGGGGGGACACTCCTCAAGACGGCCCGCTCCCAGGAGTTTATGACTCGCGAGGGGAGGGCCAAAGCGGCTGCGAACCTGAAATCTCAAGGGATCGAAGGGCTTGTAGCAATTGGTGGTAATGGCACTTTCCAAGGAGCGACTTTGCTCCATGATGAGCATATGATCCCAACCGTCGGTGTGCCAGGAACGATTGACAACGACTTGTACGGGACCGATTTTACAGTCGGTTACGACACTGCTATAAACACGGCTGTTGAAGCGATCGATAAGATTCGCGATACTGCGGATGCCCACGACAGGGTGTTCTATGTGGAAGTAATGGGACGTGACGCGGGTTTCATAGCTTTAGATGTGGGCATAGCGGGAGGAGCGGAGTACATCGCCATTCCCGAGATTGAAGAGAACTTTGAGGCGATCCGGCAGAAGTTGACCTCGGGAGGCCGCCAAAGAAGCAGCATTGTAGTTATAGCTGAAGGATGCTTCAAAGGCGGCGCGGTAGATCTTGCCAGGAGGATGAGCGAATTCGTCCATCTTCACTACCGGGTCACTGTTTTGGGTCATATTCAGCGCGGCGGAAGCCCGACGGCCCGCGACCGCGTTTTGGCAGCGAGACTGGGATCGGCGGCAGTTGAGGCTCTCCTTCACGGTGAAACAAATGTGATGGCGGGCGAAATAAACGGTAACGTCGTTCTCACTCCGATGCGTGACACGTGGGAAAAGAAGAAAGCTGTGGACAATAGTCTCGTTGAATTGTCCCAAGTGCTCTCAATTTGATGGAGGCGCGTCGGCTATTCTCTTCCAGCCGACGGTAAATGACCGGAGAAAATTCTTAATGACAAGTTCGAAAAAGTTTGTATCCGTTGCTGTTCTTGCCGCCGCGATGTCGTTCCTTGTCCAAGGGTGCAGCTTGACCGCGCTTACAATCGGGGCGACGAGCGGAATCATCAACGGAGGCTTCAAGGCAATAAACAGAGAAACGGACCTTGAGCTGGCTTCACAGGCTATACCGGCCGACCTGAAGCTTCTCGACGGTCTCATCATCGAGGCGCCGAACAACGAGAAGCTCCTTTTGCTCGGGGCGCAGGGATATACCAGTTATGCGCTCGGCTTCGTTCAAGATTCGTCGAGACCCCGCGCAAATCTTTTCTACCTGCGCGCGCGTGACTATGGGCTGAGGATTCTATTCAGAAACGAAGACTTTAAAAAACATTTCCATGGTGATGTTGCTGACTTCGACAAAGCTTTGAATAAGTTAGGAAAGAGCGATGTTCCCGCCGTATTCTGGACGGCTAACGCCTGGGGAAATTACGTCAACCTTAACCGCGACAACGTCAATGCTTTGGCAGACCTGCCGAAGGTTGAAGCGATGATGAAATTCGTCTTGAAATACGAACCGTCCTACTTCTACGGAGGGGCGCATCTTTTCTTCGGAACCATCCTCGGGAGTCTACCGGCGATGTTCGGAGGAGATACGACAGCCGCAAGGGTGAATTTCGAGAAGGCTATCCATTATTCTGACGGCAAGTTCCTCATGACTTATTATTATTTCGCGAAGTCATACGCCGTCATGACCCAGAACAAGGAGCTGTTTGTGTCGCTCCTCAACAAGGTGATAGACGCGCCGGAAAATCTCCTTCCGGATGAGAATCTTGCAAACCAGATCGCCAAAGAGAAGGCGAAAGAGTTGTTGAAACACGAAAGTGATTATTTTTGAAAGGTTGAAAATGTCAAAGACTGCAAAGGGTTTATTTGTAATGTTGTCGGTTCTGCTGCTGACGAGTCTCTCGGCCTCCGCGCAGCAATACACGATTAAGTTTGCCACGGTCGCTCCGCTCGGAAGCACCTGGATGAATGTCATGGAACAGTACAACGCTGCCGTCATGAAGGAAAGCGGCGGACGCCTCGGGTTCAAATTTTATGCGGGAGGCATCGCCGGTGACGAGAAAGATGTCCTTAGAAAGATTAGGATCGGGCAGTACCAGGCGGGTGGTTTCACCGGCGTCGGAATGGGCGAGATTGCGCCGGAAGAAAGGATTCTGGATACGCCGTTCCTGTTCCACGATACTTCCGAAATCAATTACATCTACAAGAAGTTCACACCTCAGTTCAGCGAAGCGTTCGAGCGCGGCGGCTTCGTTTTCCTCGGATGGGCTGAAGTGGGCTTCGTCTATGTTTTCACACAGAAGCCGATCTACACAGTGGAAGACATGAACGACGTGAAGGCGTGGATGTGGGAAGGAGACCCTATCGCCCAGGTGTCGTTTAAAGTGCTTCATCTAGCTCCGATCCCGCTCTCTGTAACGGATGTTAACCAGGCTCTCCAGACGGGGATGGTAAACTGTGTCTATGCCTCGCCGCTGGCGATGATCGCGCTCCAATGGTTCACTCAGGTGAAGTATATGCTTGATGTTCCGCTGGCGAACGCGAGCGGGGCTGTGCTCATTTCGAAGAGATACTTCGATAAACTGCCGCCCGACCTTCAGCAAATACTCGTCAAGAACGGCCAGATCTATCTCAAAGAGCTGACTGAGATGAGCAGGATCGAGAACAACAAAGCAATCAAGACGCTCCAATCCAAAGGGATAATCCTGACCAAACCGAAGTCCAAGGAGG
>JAJYGB010000350.1 GCA_021785235.1 Bacteroidota bacterium | reverse complement strand
AACTAAAATCGTTGGCCCGTAAATCTTAGAGTCCCGTCTCCAGCGATCCTGGCGGGACTTTCTGTTTGTTCGGCTGCAAAAACACCTTTCCTCGGGTCTTTCTCTGGAAAACAATAGATATTGCGACACTCAGAAAGTTCGAGTCTTCGTTCCGATCGGGAAGATTAGCACTTCACTTCTATCTTTCAACCTGGGGGGTTATATTTTGTAAAAAGGAAGCCCGCTGGATACACTGAACGTTCTTTTCGTGGGAGATATAGTGGGAAATCCCGGAATCGGGATGGTCACCAATTTCCTGAAGAGTTTCATAGAGAAGCACAAGATCGATTTTGTGGTGGCAAACGGCGAAAATGCCGCCGACGGTAAGGGTATCACGGAGAAGATAGCCCAGAAGTTTTTCGGCGCCGGCATCCACGTCCTCACGAGCGGGAACCATATCTGGGACAAATTTCAGATACACGAATACATGATGCAGGAGAAAAACCTCCTCCGCCCCCTGAATTTCCCCAAGGGATCGTTCGGTTCAGGCTTCGTCGTTTATGACCTCGGCCAGAAAGGAAAAGCCAGCGTGCTTAATCTCCAGGGCCGCACCTTCATGTACCCTATCGATGATCCGTTCCGGACCGCGGATTGGGCGCTCGAGAAGATCAAGGCAGAGACTAACATTGTGATCGTCGATATGCACGCCGAAGCCACCGCCGAGAAAGTCGCGATGGGCTGGTACCTTGACGGCAAGGTCAGCGCCGTCTTGGGAACTCACTCGCATATACAGACCGCCGACGAGAGAATACTTCCGGGCGGGACCGCCTATATCACGGACGTTGGTATGACCGGACCGTACGATTCGGTGATCGGCATGAAGAAGGAGAACGCGCTGAAGAGATTCATATATGCGACCCCTTCCCGTTACGAGGCGGCCGACAGCGATGCGAGACTCGCCGCCGTCGTTCTATCGATCGACAGGGAAACAGGCAAGTCGGTAAGCATAGAGAGAATATTTTATCCACCCTTTCAATGAAAAAGTTCCAACTTTCAAGCTCCAAGCTCCAAACAAGTTCCAACAGCCAAAGGAACAAATATCAAACTGCGGCGGAAACATTTCCTGCTTTCTATTTGAAGTTAACGGTTGATGTTTGGAGCTTGTTTGGAACTTGTGAGTTGGTGTTTGGAGCTTAATTTATGTCAGCAATACTAATAGACGGCAAGTTGGTTTCGCAGCAGATCAGAGAAGAGGTGAGAGGTCTGGCTTCGAAGCTCAAGGACGAACACGGGACGATTCCCGGGCTTGCCTTTGTACTCGTCGGGAACAACCCGGCGTCGGAAGTTTATGTCAGAAACAAGGCGAAGACCTGCGAGTCGCTCGGGTTCTACTCCATCACGGAAAAGATGCCGGAAGATGCACCACAACAGGACGTCATCGACAAGGTGGAGGAGTTCAACAACGACGAGCGCGTGCACGGAATTCTCGTCCAGATGCCGCTCCCGAAAAACATGAACGAATACGAGGTGATCGAAGCGATCGATCCTTCCAAAGACGTCGACGCTCTGCACCCGTTCAACATCGGTCTCTATTCGGAGGCAAAGTCGTGGACGGAAATTATGGACAAGCAGCTCCTCCTCCCTTGCACTCCGTACGGAATGATGGTGCTCCTCGAGAAGTACGGCATCGAAGTCCCGGGCAAGAAAGCTGTCGTTGTCGGTAGGTCAAACCTTGGCGGCAAACCGACGGCGGCTCTGCTCCTCTCAAAGAACGCGACGGTGACGATAGCTCACTCGAAGACGCAGGACCTTGCGGCCGTTTGCAGAGAGGCCGACATACTCGTCGCGGTCATCGGAAAAGCTAACTTCATAAAGAGAGATTTCATAAAGCCGGGCGCCGCGGTGCTCGACGTGGGCATAAACCGTACTGAGACTGGCCTCGTCGGAGACGTCGACTATGAGGAGGCGAAGGAAGTCGCTGGATGGATCACACCGGTGCCTGGCGGGGTCGGCGCGATGACAATATCGATGCTGATGATGAACACATACATGGCGGCTAAGAGAAGAACCGAGGAGGGAAGCGCCAAAATACAACCTCCAAGTTCCAAACAAACGCCAAAAACAAAAAGCCAAAAACATAAACCATTTGACTTCGCGGAGCGGGCACTATTATTCGCGCATGATGTCATAGGATTTATAAATGGACTCCCAAAGACGACTGCCAACAATGAGACGTTCAGGCAGCTGATCAGGTCTTCAGGGGCGGTTGGAGCGAATTACATTGAAGCGAACGATTCCCTCGGCAAAGAAGATCTCTTGATGAGACTGAGGATCGCACAGAAAGAAGCGAAGCAGTCGAGATATTGGCTGGAGTTGCTTGAATGTCCCGAATCCTCAGCCCACAACTGCGCCCACCTAGTAAGCGAGGCAACCGAACTACTGAAAATATTATCGGCGATGATACAGAAATCTGAATGAACCACGGATTTACCTTTTGCTCGTTGGAGTTTTGTTCTTATTTGGAGCTCGTGGGTTGGAGCCTGGAGCTTATTAATTAATGGATGACGCAAAACTGATAGAAGCCGCGAAGTCCGGTGACAAGAAGGCCTTCGGTCAACTTGTGAAGCAGTATGAGCAGATGGTTTACAGCTTCTCCTTCAAGATATGCCGCGACAAACAGAAGGCCGATGAAGTTCTACAGGAGACTTTCATCAACGCTTACCGCGGACTCAAGTCATTCTCCGGAAATTCGAAATTCTCGACATGGCTCTACCGCATCGTGACGAACAACTGCCTGATGATGCACAGGAAGAAGTCGCACGAACCGGTGGTGTCCCTGGAAGAAACCGACCTCTTCAAAGGTACTGAGGAGCTGCAGGTTGCTCACTGGGGGGAGACGCCGCACGATGCCGTCTTGAACAAGGAATTAAAAGACGTTCTCGACGCCGCGATTCAGAAACTTCCTGTCGATTATCGCATCGTATTCGTGATGAGGGACGTGGAAGGACTCTCGACCGAAGAGGTCGGAAAATCGCTGAAATTGTCGGTTCCTGCGGTAAAATCGCGCCTTCACCGCGCCCGATTGTTTTTAAGAAACGAACTGAACGAGTATTTTACAAAGTGAAGTTAGTCGACCACAAGAAATATCTGCTTGAGATTTGCGAGAAGGTGGACCGGGACCTTACCTCCCCGACTTGCAGGAAACTCAGAGAACATCTCTCGCAGTGCCCCGATTGCGCGGCATACTACGATTCACTCAAGAAGACAATAGTGCTTTATAGAGATTACGATGTCGAGATGAAGGGTTCGCGGGTCAAAGAGATACTCGCCCAACTGGACCTCGAAGAGCCACTACATATTACCCTCCCTGCGAAGCATCCGGACCTTCATGGGGACAAGAAACGCACCCGCTGAACCTTCACCTCCCCCGGCGCATCATACAGTTTGAAAATAGAGTAGTTCACAAAACACGGTATCCCGCCTCGAGCGACTGAGTCGCGGCGAAGTCAGGCGGGGGAGTAAACGTATCTCGATAAAACTGGGAGGACAAAATGAAGAAGAACGTCGGAACCGCGGACAAATGGATTCGAATAGTCATCGGACTGGTCCTTATAAGCCTCGTGTTCGTTGGCCCGAAGACGGCCTGGGGCTGGATTGGAATCATTCCGCTTGCAACGGCTCTCATCAACTTCTGCCCTATCTGGGCGGTGCTGAAAATTTCGACACGCAAGAAGGAACCGACTCAAGTATAAGTTCCAAATACAAAATTCCAAGCTCCAAGCAATAGCTGACACACAAACTCAAAGCTCCAAACAGAGACGATCTGTTTTCGACTTTGTGATTGTTGGAACCTGTCCCGTCAGAACATTTGCATGGCGGGATGCCGCAAGACGGCACTTGGAGCTTGTCGGTTGCAACTTGTAGTTTTCCTGACGAGGAGGAAGAAATGTTTTTAGACCAGCAGGCACAGAATGAGATCAAGATGCGG
>JAJYGB010000384.1 GCA_021785235.1 Bacteroidota bacterium | reverse complement strand
CCGCGTTTTCAACGCTGGCCGATTCCGAATTTGATCTGATCTTATTAGACCTAAACCTTCCTGATAGCACCGGCATCGCTACGTGCGAATCTTTTCTGACTGAATTCCCGAATGTGCCGCTAATCGTTTTGACCGGGATCGACGACCAGGAGATCGGAGAATCGGCGATCAGGATGGGAGCGCAGGACTATCTTGTCAAGGGGAACTTTGGCGAAGATGCTTTTGCGCGAGCTCTTCGCTTCAGTTTGGACCGATATCAATTCAACCGGCGGATAAAGGAGGACGAAGAACGCTTCCATCTCCTAATGGAAAATGCCAATGATCTCATTAGCCTTGTCGACCAGGAAGGTTGGTTTAGAATCGTAAGCGCCTCGTTTGAAAAGACATTGGGGTTTTCACGAAGCCAGATCATGAAAATGCGCCTCGTAGATCTTATCTGTGAAGAGGATCTCAAGCGCATAGCCGACTGGCGCGGCTTGCGGGCCGAGACTTTCCGCGTAAGAGATTCGCGCGGACGATTGAGGCATATTGAAGGCTACAGCAATGGCATTCGGTGGAGAAACGAACAGTACGTTTTTAATGATTGGAGGGACATCACCGACAGGATCGTGTACGAGGAGGAATTACGGAAGGAAAGGATGTTTACGGAGTTTTCCATAAATGCCCTACCGGGAATATTTGTCCTTATCGACGTGCGCGGCAAGATGGTAATGTGGAACGAGAAATTCGCCTCGCTTATGGAGTACAGTCATGGCGAGCTGCAACACTCATCCATCGAGATGCTTTGTGCGCACGAGGGGAGTGAAACTATCGGCAACATAGTCAGGGAAGGGTTTGCCGAAGGCAGCTCAGCGGGAGAAATCGAAACGATTTCCAAGTCGGGTAAATGCTATCCCTATTTTCTTACCGCGCGCCGCATGAGCATGGACGGCCGGGAATACCTTATCATAACGGGCATCGATATTACCGAGCGGAAGCGTGCCGAGGACCAGATCAGAAGACTGAACGAAGAGCTTGAGAAGAGGGTCACCGACCGGACCGCGCAGCTTGAATTGGCGAACAGCGAACTCGAAGCGTTTAATTTTTCGGTGTCGCATGACCTGCGGACTCCACTCGCGGCGGTCGAAAGTTTCACCCGTTTCCTGAAAGACGATATGTATGATAGATGCGATGAGCGGGGGCGGGATTACATAAACAGGATTATCTCTTCGGCCGAAAGGATGGAACACCTTATCGCCGATCTGCTGAATCTCTCCAGGATATCGAGAGTTTCCGTCGAGCCGGCGGAATTGCATCTTGACGAGATTGCGGAGAAGTGCATTGCTGAATTGCAGAGAAGTGATCCTGACAGGAAAATTCGTGTCGTGATCGAGCCTCGCGTTCCCATCCAAGGTGACATGAGGCTACTCTCGGTTGTCATGGATAATTTATTGGGCAACGCGTGGAAATTTACAAAGAAGAACCCGGACGCGGAAATAGTTGTCGGCATGAGGAGGGAGAATGGTCGGACGGTCTATTTTGTCAAAGACAACGGCGTGGGATTCAACATGGATGATGCCGGTAGGTTGTTCGATCCGTTCCAGCGGCTGCATGAAAGTGAAGAGTACGAGGGGATGGGCATTGGGCTCGCCATCGTGAAGAGGATAATCAACAAGCACGGCGGGAGCGTGTGGGCTGAAGGGAAGGTGAATGATGGCGCGACTTTCTATTTCACGCTTGGTCGATGAGACGCGAATCTATAAGTGCTCTTCGCGCCTTTAGGATATGGTTCAGGAAGGAGTGTTGATTGGCATAAGATTGGCTTAGAGGTGAGAATTGATTTTCTTTGTGTGCTCTGCGTGACCCTTGCGACCTCTGTGTTTAGTCTTTAACCGCAAAGCGCGCGAAGTAGGCGAAGAAGACGCAAAGAGGAGACAGATGACGTGGCTCGGGTTGGTTTCGTAGCTTTTCGATTCCTCCGTGAGCTTTGTCCGCGGTGCAGTCTCCGGTTGATATTTAGCCGTTAAGGAGTACGCATGGTGAAGGTTCTGATTATCGACGACGATGAATCTATTAGAATAATTCTCGCAAGGCTGGTCAGGGAAGCATGTTCCGTAGCTGAGGTGGCAGTGTCTTCGGAAATTCCTGAATGCGGGGTTGACTACGCTCTTCTCGAGTCGGATAACGGCTCCGATGGGATAAGACTTATCGAGCAAGAGCACCCTGACGTCATAATCTCCGATCTTTTGATGCCCGGCATCGGAGGACTGGATGTATTAAAGAGAGCGAAGGAAATCGATGAGCGCGTCCCCGTGATTATCGTAACGGCGTTCGATGAGATGTCCAGTACGATTCATGCGATTCAACTTGGAGCGTTCGATTTCGTCTCCAAGCCGATCGACCACGAAGCGTTTAAGACCCTCGTCACGCGCGCTCTGGAGGTGAAGAGGCTGAATGACGCCGGAGCCTGCGAGAGTCTCGATGTCGGGATGGGAGCATCCGACGGACCTGTTTTGGTCGGAAACAGCCGCGAGATAAGAAACATTTTCAAGCAAATGGGCATGGTATCAGGGAACCGAGTGACAGTACTGGTTCAAGGCGAGAGCGGGACTGGCAAGGAAATAGTGTCGCGGATCATTCACTCGATAGGCATAACTAAGGATGAGCCTTTCGTGGCTGTGAATTGCAGTGCGCTTACAGAGACCTTACTTGAAAGTGAGTTGTTCGGGCATGTGAAGGGGGCGTTCACAGGCGCGATACGCGATAAGAAAGGGAAATTTGAACTCGCCGCTGCTGGAACGGTTTTTCTCGATGAAATCTCCGAAATGCCTCCCGAGATGCAAGTCAAACTCCTGAGAGTCATTCAGGAAAGGTTGTTCGAGAAGGTCGGAGGTGAAGAACCGATCCCGGTTAACGCGAGGATAATTGCCGCGACGAACAAAGATCTTGCGAAGTTCGTTGAGCAGGGCAAATTCAGGGAAGATCTCTACTTCAGACTTAAGGTGTTCACAATTGATATACCGCCGCTCCGCGAAAGAAAGGGGGACATCCCGCAGCTCGTCGTTTATTTCCTCGCACGTATAAACGCCAGGCTTCACAAGAACGTGAGCATAGTTCCCTATGAAGTAATGGACATGCTTCAAAACTATGAATGGGTCGGCAACGTGCGTGAACTCGAAAACGTTTTGACACAGGGGGTACTCCTCGCGAGGGGAAACGTTCTCGATCGGGGTTGCGTCGTGCTCGGTCAGGGTAACATCGCTCGCGAAGGGATAGCCGTAAACAAGGACCTTACTCTTGCTGAGGTTGAATTAGAATATATCATGAAGGTCCTTCGCAAAGCGCATTGGAACAAGACGGAGACTGCCAGGATTCTTGGAATTTCCAAGTCCACGCTGTACAGCAAAATACAGGAATACGGTATAGAGAAAGACGAGTAAGGCGTCCGTTTTTCAAATCCTTCTTTCCGGAAATTGGACGATAAACCGTCCGCGGAGGCATTTAATCCGAGAAATTCAGCCCTTAGACGCGAATAGGCTGTGGCATTGTTCTTGAACCAATTAGAGTGATTATCACTATGTTTTAAGATCCGCCCCATCAGGCGGTCGAAAGTCACTTGGAAAGAATAGATGTCATCAGAGAACGTTGAAGCCTTGGGAATAATAGTCTTCAAGGTTGCGGAACAGGAATTTTGTTTCGACATCCGGCTCCTTAATGGAATTCTGAAACCTCGGGAACTGGATGTTGTTCGCGTAGACGGCATTGAGGAACCCGCCAAAATATCATTCGATGGGGAAATCTATACCATCATAGACCTTGCTTCGCTTTTCAGCGGAAGGGAACCACCGAACAACGACGGCATCAGGTTTCTGTTGGTTGAATACATGGGCCAGAGGCTCGCTTTGCGCGTCGAAGTAGTCACACAAATTATCACGGGACTTGTAGGAAAAGAAAGTTCCCTGAAATTTGTGGGATCCGAGAGCACGCCCC
>JAJYGB010000408.1 GCA_021785235.1 Bacteroidota bacterium | reverse complement strand
GTTCCTGCCGACGATCTCTCCGTCTCTCTTCGCGAGAAACATTTCCATTTCCGAATGCAGGTAGAACGGGTTCTTCTTCGTGTCCAGAAGTTTCTTGCGATCCATCAATAACGGCGGAACCCAGTGCGGGTCGCCCTTGTAAATCTTCCACGGCAGTTTTATGAAGGACATCAGGTCCTTCTTAGTACGAACGGGTTCAATATCGACTGCGTTCATCATATCCCTCTATTTTGTGCTTCTCGTACGTTTGAAAGGTTTATGGAGATGTCGCTGTCAAGCGATCACTCCGAGTTCTTTGCCTATGATTCCGAATAGTTCGACGATTCTGTCAAGGTGTTCCGGCTCGTGAGTGGCCATGTAACTTGTCCTCAGCATTTCATTTCCCGGCGGTACGCCCGGCCTTACGAAGGCGTTCGCATACACCCCCGCGTCGAACATCTTCTTCCAGAACAGAAGTGTCTTCATGGTATCGCCGATGATCACGGGCACAATCGCGGTCTTGTTTTCATGGACATCGAAGCCAAGCTGCTTGAGTCCCTTCCTGACCCGGTCGGCATTCTTTATGAGACGATCCACACGCTCGGGTTCTTCCTCGAGGATCTTCAGCGCTTCAATTGCCGACGCGACGGAAGCCGGGGTCGGGCTCGCACTGAAAATATAAGCGGGAGAATTGTGCCTGAGGTAATTGATGACTGCCCTGTCTCCGACCACGAACCCACCGAGCGATGCAAAGGTCTTGGAAAATGTTCCCATCACCAGATCAATTTCTTTTTCAAGTCCAAAATGGCTGGCCGTTCCGCGTCCCCCTTCTCCGATCACCCCCACCGAATGTGCATCATCAATCATCACCCGTGCGTTGTACTTCTTCGCGACTTTTATCATCCCCGGTAAATCCACGATATCACCGGAAGTTGAAAAAATCCCATCGGAGACGATAAGTTTCGGAGCCTCCAGAGGCAGCCTGGAAACTACCGTCTCGAGATTGGCCATATCGTTGTGTTTGTACCGGACCAGGTCCGCAGTCTGCCCTTTTGAAATCAGTGTTCCAAGGACAATGCAGGCGTGATTATCCCGATCTGAAATCACATAATCGCCGTGGCTTACCAGAGAAGAAATGACTCCGAGGGCAGTTTGAAATCCGGTCGAGTATGTCATACATGCTTCTTTATTCATGAACTTCGCAAGCCGCTCTTCAAGCTCGATGTGGAGATCGACTGTCCCGGTAAGGTACCGTGATCCCGAGCACCCTGTACCGTACTTGTCGATTGCTCGCTTTGCCGCCTCCCGTACCCTTGGATGGGTCGTCAGTCCGAGGTAATTATTTGAGCCGGCCATTATAACCTTCCTGCCGTTTATGGCGACGACAGGCCCCTCGTTTTCCTGGAAAGGGTGGGAGTAGGGATATAGTCCCTGCTTTTTTACTTCATCTGCGAGCGTATAATCATAACACTTTTGGAATAAGTCCAAGCGAGTCTGCCTCCTGTTAGTGGATTTGGAAACTGTTTCCATGGGTTTTTTAATATAAAAGATAGGTTACGAAAATGCTAACCAATGACACTGGTTCAATTCCCGGGCTAAGGAGATCCTCCGTTCAGGAAGTGATGCGGCCGGGGCGACAATGCAGAACGCCTGCCGGCGCCGCTCCCTTCATGCAGGACAACAACCGCCGCTGTCGTCGCCGCGGTTATGAAAATCAGAAAAATCGAATGCGGACGTGGAGTGATTCCCGGCCTTCGCTCGTCCTGAAGGAACGAAAGCAGGCGGACAGCGCCGATGAGACCGATGAAGTAAAAGAGCGATGCGAGATCCGGACGAGAGACGTACCTCCCTGCATGCCCGGAAACAAAGATGCTTCCGATAAGTCCGAGAACTCCCGCCGCAACCGAAGGGCGCTCAGGAAGCAAATCGGCTTTCAAGGTCATCTCGTTACGCGGTCGTATCCCCCTGACCAATCTCGACACGCTTCCATGACGGAACACCTCTCAGCTCCGGGCAGGCGTGAAAAGTGAAAGATGCACTTCCAAAGGATGAGACTACCGATGTATCAAGGCGATTTTCGACACGGAACTCTGGCTTCCATCAGATGAATAAGCGACAACGATGTACACGCCGGTGGGGAGAAGATTTCCGTTACGATCGGTCCCGTTCCAATATGCGGTTTTTCCTCCCTGAGCCTGAAACTGGGCGACCAGTCTGCCGTCAATCGTAAATATTTTGACGTCGCCATTGGCCACCAGACCTTCGATATGAATTGGCTGGCTCAAGGGAAGCCTGGCCGGATCCGGGAAGATCTTGAGCTTCGAGAAGCCCAGCACCGGCTGCTGCACGCCCGTTTTCAACTCCGTAACTCCATACTGCGTGGCAAAATACACAATCCCATCGGTGCGGTCACACGCCACCGCAAGTACACGGTTGCTCGGGAGCGGACTGTTCGTCACGTTGTAGCTCGCGATCGACGTATTGCCGTCACGTGAAATAACGTACACACCGGTATTCGTCGCAACCCATTTCTGATCCAGCGCGTCATAGTCGATAGAGTTAATATTCTGGTCAAGGAGCGAGTAGATCATCTGGACATAGAGCGAGCCCGAAGGGTCAGGATCGTAAATCACGTCCATACCGAGGTCGGTACCAACCCACACCTGGTCTTCGTTGTCCACGAGTACCGCGTTGACGCGGTTGCTTAGCAGCCCGGCATTCCCCGTGTTGAGAATGTAACTCTGGTCGTCCGAAGTGTTGCCAAGGGTTCCGTTGTCGTTGTAGTATAATAGCCCGGAATAGTTCCCCGGTGACGAATACTGGCCTGATTGATCTCCAATCCACACGCCTCCATACGCGTCGATCGCTATCGGGACGAAGCCCGAAATCGGGCAGAGATTATTGTGAAAGCTGTACCACTTATCCTGGAGAGGTGAATAGACTACTATCGGGTTATTAGTATACGAGAATGGATTCGTGACCCATATATTCCCTGACGGATCCGAGACGGCCCCTCCCACAATAACGTATTTGTTGTCTTTCGGATAACCTACAAGTGGCGAATTCGTCCCGCCAAACGTCCTGATAGAGTCATGACTTACCAGAGCCAATTCTCCCCGATACACAGAATTTGGTCCGGGACCGCCCCACGACCCGGCAGCGATCTGGTCTCCGCCTATAGCGCTTATATTGAAGAAAAAGTTCGTGGACAATTGAGGGGTATTTGCCATACTGAAATTCTTCCAAGTGGTCCCGTCAAATTTCATGAAGGCAACTCCCACATCAGTAATGCTGGTCGTGGAGCACCACAGATTTCCTGTGCTGTCCACTGCCAAATCGGAGACCAGGTTTGTTCCAGGCCCAGGCGGAAAAACAAATTTCGTGGGGGACCCGACAAACAGCAATCCGTCGGCAGTCGCTGCTGCGGCCAGACTGTCTGAAAACGCAGCGACGCCGTTTACAGGAGTTCCTCCTGTATAAAGAGCAGTGAACGATCCGTTCGAATGCATTCTGTAAATCCCGCTCGAGGCGTTGACCAGCATATAGTCTGGTCCGACGGCAAACCCGAAAACGGGAACTCCCTGCAAAGACGTCGCCTGCTTAAAAGTCTTCCCGTCGTTCGTGTAGAACAACCCCTGCTGGGTGCCTACATACAAAGTGCCCGCAAATGTCTGTAATGCGTTGGTACCGCTTCCCAGCCCCAGCGAATCGGAAAAGTGCCATAGGTCGGGAGCAGCAAGATTTATTGACGATCTGGACGCATAAGAAAGACCGAACTGGCTGGCAACGTAAATATTTCCGGCGAAGACGGCAGCGTCGTTGGCCTGTATGGATCCCTGCGCAGAGTAAAAATGTGAGTAGGTGTCAAGAACACCGAATGATGATCGCGAGATCAAGACGACGCCAAACGGCGTACAGGCGAAAAGCGTGTCGCCTGCCAACGAAAACCGGACGATCTGTTTTGAGATTTCGGATAATTTGGCAATGTCGCC
>JAJYGB010000096.1 GCA_021785235.1 Bacteroidota bacterium | reverse complement strand
CGAAGCAGGTCGAGTTCGCAAATCCAGCTCTCGGCCAAATAATAATGTTCGCGGGTAATTACGCGCCTGCAGGCTGGGCCATTTGTGACGGCACTCTTCTTTCCATCTCCCAAAACACCGCGCTCTTCAGCATTCTCGGGACCACCTACGGTGGAGACGGGAAATCGACTTTTGGGCTCCCCGATATGCGCGGAAGAGTGCCGATAGGCACCGGCCAGGGGTCAGGGCTTTCTAATCGCCTGTTGGGCGAGATGAGCGGAGAGGAAAATCACACTCTCGCTGTCGGTGAGCTCCCATCTCACAATCACACTGCCGTTGTCGACAATTCCGGCGGGACTTCAGACACGCCCGTGAATAACGTACCGGCTGTAAACAGTGAGGGAATCCAGCATTACGGTACCGCAATGAACGGAGCTATGAATCCCGGCGCGATCGGCAACACAGGCGGAAGCCAGGGTCATAACAACATGCAACCGTACCTCGGAATAACTTACCTGATAGCACTGGTCGGAATCTTCCCGGCAAGATCCTGAGACGTGGAGAGGTGAATATGAAAAGATTGATATTGCTTGTGGCGTCTCTCGGTATGTTCTTCGGGACGGCAGTCGCGCAGGGAATTCTGTGGACCGAAAACGGCGCCGGATCGATAGACAGCTCGGCCTTTGTCGGGACGGGTTTTCACGCGGTTGATACCGGGCTGGTGACACCGTACGGAATAGCCGTCGACGCCGACGGTGGCTGGGTATACTGGACGAATGTAACGGGAAATGAAATCTGGCGCGCGAATCTGGACGGTACCGGAAAGATCCAAATCAACATCCAATCCCAGTTGGGATTGAGCCTTCCTCGGGGGATAGCGATCGACGGAGCGGCAGCGAGGATGTACTGGGTTGAAAACGGGCGGAAGGAGATAAGGAGCTCCGACCTCAACGGTTCGTCGGTGGCGGAAATCCTGGTGACCGGGCTTAGCGCGCCGACCGGGATCGCGGTCGACGCTCAACACGCCAAACTCTACTGGACCGACAACGGAGGTTCAGAGAAGAAAATCGGTATGTGCGGAACGGACGGGTCAAATCCCCTGGTCATCGATTCCACGACAAATTTCGTCTCAGGTATAAGTGTTGACACGGTTAACGACAGGATTTACTGGGCGGAGTACGGGCCTTCGAACAGAATTGAGTCGGCTAAGCTTGATGGTTCTGATGTCATCGCCGTAGATTCCATGTCTTCCTCACATCCTCGCGGCGTCTTTGTCGATCCGATGGTGGCGAAAGTGTTCTGGACATCCTATCTCACGAACATGATTGAATCCTCGAATCTCGACGGAACAGGGAGGGATACCATAGCGTCGGGTCTAAACAACCCAATGTCCGTGGTCGTCGCTCTTCTTTCGAACGCGACTGGAGTGAGGAGCCCTGCCGGTACCGCCGGGACTTTCAGATTGTACCAGAATTATCCGAACCCGTTCAATCCGACAACAGCGATAAACTATAAGCTTGCAAAGTTAAGCAGCGTCACGCTGAAGATTTATGATGTACTCGGCAGAGAGGTGGTGACATTGGTAAATGGCCGGCAAAACGCCGGAAGTTATACGGTAAACTTCGACGGGAGTAGACTTTCGAGCGGTGTATACTTCTACAGGCTTGTCGCGGAGGATAATGGCGCCCGGGGATTTGTTTCCACAAAGAAACTTGTCCTTATAAAGTAGGTTAAAAGGTCAAGAGGTAAAAAGGTGAAAGCTCGAGGATCCACGGAGGCGGAGTGAAGGGATTTGCGATCGACGATTTCAGATCTACAATTTCGCGCCCGCTTTTCCTGCAATTTCCTCTCCCAACACTCTTGCACGAACTGACAACCCGTGGCTCCGCACCACCGACCCAGAACTCCGAACCCGTTACCGGCATCCGTCTCCTGTAGTCATATCTTGAAAGCAGGAAGTTTGATTGAACTCAAAACTCATTACAGGAGACTAAAATGGATCAATTGGTCGGGTTGATGGCGGTTATACTCATTTTCGGAGGGACGCCCACCGCAGTCGTGCTGATTTACTATTTCAACCGGAACGCCAAACATAAGGAGAGAATGGCTTTGATCGAGAAAGGGATGGACGCGTCGATCTTCATGAACGAAGAAATGCCGTACTATAGCGCCCTGATGTGGGGAATGCTTGTCTTCGGAATTGGACTCGGATCGTTTCTGGGCTATATTCTCTCCGTCTATACTTCATTGGGACAGGAATATATGATACCGACAATGTCGCTTATGTTCGGCGGGCTGGGATTGATCGGCTACTACGTTCACAGGAAGAAGACCGCTCCCCAACCTCCCCGGTAATGGACGATCTCTACCTGCAACTCGTCCTCGACGGTGACACGACGAAGTTTTCCTGGTTCATCGATCGCTACAAGGGCATGGCGTACTCCATCGCCTACCGTATTGTGAACAACAGGGAAGACGCAGAAGAAGTCGTCCAGGACGCGTTCCTGAAGGCGTTCAGATCGCTCGGCAAGTTCAGAAAAAGCTCGAAGTTCTCGACATGGTTCTACAGGATCGTCGTCAATACCTCGTTGACGAGAGTGAGGAGCGCGACGCCCCAATCGAGCAGCCTGGACGAAGATGACCCCGGCGATCTCCTCGTAGAGCACGTCGAATCGACATACCGCAGTCTTGACCTGTCGGAACAGAAGGCGTTGATAAATGAGGCGATGGATGAGCTGAGTATGGAGGACAGGCTCCTCCTTACTCTGTATTACCTGAACGAGGATTCCATAGAGGAGATTACGGAAATAACGGGCATCGTCCGCGATAACGTCAAAATGAAATTGCACAGGGCAAGGAACAGGATGTATAAGGTGATCCAAGAGAAATTGAAATCGGAAATCAGATCGGTGCTGTCATGAAAGAATTTAGCGACGACAAGTTGATGAGAGATATTCTCAAGAAGAGTTACGTGGAATTGACCGATCCGGAGTTCGACTCGGCAACATTGAGGAGAATTGTCCGGGAGAGCCGGAAGCGGCGCATCGTGAACAATCTTCTCGTGAACCTCCTGGCGTTCATCGCGATCGACTCGATCATCTGGCTTAGTATGCATCTGACAGGGATGGATGTATTCGACCTTACTAACCGGACATTGATCCTGCTAGACGGGATACTCCTTCGGGCCGGTGAGGTGAAAGAGACAGTTGCGGGGAACCATCTCACGCCATACTTGGTGCTGGCTATCGGAGGCATAGCGGCGTTACTTGCGGTACTCGAGTCGCGGCTGGGCTCATCGAAGAACACAGGACACTGATTAGAGGGATACGACAGATTATCTCGGGGGGAGATGATTCAGAAGTCAAAGAGTGGAGAGGGGCAGAAGATTGAGAAGGGATAAGGGCAGGTTTTAGGATCTAAGATTTAGGACTTACGCTTGTCAGGAAAGGTGAAGAGGCAGAAAGTTGAAGCTAAGCGAAGAGCTGTCAAAGGTGGCGTGGAACGATTCGGGCGCAAGAAACAAGTCTTAAGTCACCATCTTCAATAGGACCTCCGATCACGTAACACGATCCAGGAACTCCGCGCGACTCAGCGCGGACTTGCATACAACTTCTCCGGCGATGATTTTTCTAGGGCCTCTCACGGGCATTTCTGAAGTCACGGATATATGCCAATCCCTTTCGCTATCACCGTTCACTGTCTTGCATTTCAAACTGATAGCGATGTGCGTCAAATTTATGAAGCTATCGCCGTTCATCTAAATAGACGGCTCGAAAGGGCCGAATACCCAAACTGGGGTTTTCCGTTTCGCGCCCGTCGTCGAATTTCAATGGATGCCGGGGATCATCTGCAAGTTTGTCACAGACCCAACTGATAGGGGCGGTTTGACTGCGGCCGCACGATTAGCTAATTTGCGACTGGGACTGATTCACACAAGTTCAGGGAGAATGGAATGAGAGTGCAATTACTGATTACTGTGATGCTGCTGGCGGGGCT
>JAJYGB010000613.1 GCA_021785235.1 Bacteroidota bacterium | reverse complement strand
CGAGACTGCATACGCACTGAATGCGGTGGCGAAAGGCGCCCACAAAAAAGCGCAAGTTCAGATCAAGGTCGATACCGGGATGGGGAGGATCGGATTTCTTCCGGAAGTCGCTCCTGAAGCAATCCGCACCATCGCGAACCTGGACTCGCTTGAGATCGTCGGCGTTTATTCGCACTTCGCCACATCCGACGAGTTCAACAAGGAGTTTGCCCGCAGACAGCTGTTGAGTTTCAAAAAGATCGTCGCGGCTGTCAAAGATCTAAGCATTACTTCTCCTATTTTCCACATCGCCAACAGCGGTGCCATTCTCGATATGCCGGATTCATATTTTGACATGGTTCGGCCCGGTATAATAACCTACGGATACTACCCTTCGCTCGAGACTTCCGAATCTCTCGAAATCAGACCGGCCCTCAGTCTGAAGTCAAGCGTCGCACTCATTAAGACCTTGAAAGCCGGCATGAGCGTCAGTTACGGCAGGAAGTACTTTACCAGGAAAGAGAGCCGAATTGCCGTAGTCCCGATCGGTTACGGCGATGGATACACCAGGCTCCTGACGGGAAAGGCGTCCGTGCTCATTAAGGGCAAGAGGTATCCGGTTGCCGGCACGATCACCATGGATCACTTGGTGGTAGATGTCGGAAGCGATTATGAGGTACAACAGGGAGATGAGGTTGTACTTATCGGGAAGAGCGGGGAAGAAACAATTACGGCCTGGGACCTCGCTGCAAAACTCGGCACGATCCCTTACGAGGTCCTTTGCATGCTGAACAGCCGGGTCCCGAGAGTATACACCCACAATCATATAGGATTGGGAGATTGAAATCTTGAAAGTCTTTGCAGTCATCATGGCCGGGGGAGTTGGCGCGCGTTTCTGGCCGCAGAGCCGGGAGAATATGCCGAAGCAGTTCCTTAACGTCTTCGGCGAACGCACTCTCTTCCAGAGAACTTTCGACAGGATATCTCAACTCATCGCTCCGGAAAATGTCCTTGTCGTTACTAACATGGTACAGCAGCAGCAGGCTTCAGCCCAGCTGCCTCACCTACCGGTAAGAAACATCATCGCAGAGCCGTTCGGTCGAAACACCGCGCCGTGTATTGCCGCTGCCGCCTCTGCCATATCCTCGCTCACTCAGGACGCGGTAATGGTGGTCCTTCCGTCCGATCACCTGATATCCGAGGACGAAAAGTTCATTGCGCAGCTGAAGAATGCCATACGACTCGCGGACAAACAACGGGCGCTTGTCACCATTGGTATACGGCCTACACATCCGGAAACCGGCTTCGGGTATATTCATTTCGACAACAGTACTCCCGACAAGGACATCGCCGACCACGGGGGCCATCGCGTGCTCGCCTTCAAGGAAAAGCCTGATTATGAAACTGCAGTTAAGTTGCTTGCGAGCGGCAGCTATTTGTGGAACAGCGGCATGTTCGTCTGGCGCCTCGACGTGATACTCGAAGAACTAAGGAAAAACCTGACTCACTTCTCCGATTTCTGGTCGCAGCTCAGGGACTCTTTCGGGGGACCTGGATACGAAAAGGTTCTTAAAGAGTTTTATCTCAGGGTCCAATCCGTTTCTGTCGATTATGCAGTCATGGAGAAGGCTGCGAACGTTCTGACCATCCCCGGCAATTTCCAATGGAGTGACGTCGGATCGTGGGATGAAGTATATAGACTGAGTGACAGGGATAGCGACGGCAATTCCTTCAAAGGTGATGTCCTGACCATGAGGTCGCAAAATAACCTGGTCTGGGCAGCGGAAAAGACATTCGGCCTTGTGGATGTCGACGACCTGATTGTCGTTGAAACAAAAGACGCCGTTCTCATATGCCGGCGGGGCAAATCGCAGGGGGTCAAGGAAATTGTGGAAGTACTCAAGAAGAAGGACAGGCAAGATCTGGTTTGAGACGATTCCACCTGCTCGCTTTGGCCGCCCTCTCGTTCTATCTCTTCGGGTGCTCCGCGGCAGAGCGGTTTACGTCATCGGGTCCATCAGCTTTTAGCCCGGCATCGGGTTCCTCCTCAGTGCCGACGCGCTTCAGTGGAAAAGTGCTGCTCACCGTCGAGGGGGTAGCATCGTTTTATTCGTACGGCTTCGACGGCAAGAAGACCGCAAGCGGCGAGATTTTTGACAAGGACGCCTTCACGGCGGCCCACCGGGAATTTCCATTTGGGACGATTCTCCGTGTCACAAACCTCGCGAACAACAAGAGTGTAGAAGTGACCGTGAATGACCGCGGCCCTTTCGAGAAGGGGAGGATCATCGATCTGTCGGAGGCGGCGGCCAGGGCGATCGGCATGATTCAAACCGGAACCGCCAACGTCAGATTGGACGTGTTGAAGTGGGGTGATAATCATATTCAGAACGGCAACTGAGAAGGCAGGTGAAAGAGGACTTGCAGGATCCTTCTCCGGCGGATTTGAAGAATGAGTTCAGGAACCAGCAGGGCTTCAACGATCTCTTCGAAGTCTTCAGGAAGGCTCTCGAACGGCGGATCGACGACGTGGATGTGTACCGGGAGCTTTTTTGGAACAATTCCCTGAAATCTGAAGAGCTTTTCTTCTTTGCGAAAAGACTCGGAGAGGTTTTTCCGCATATCGGTTTTGAAATTTATATGTGGCTCTCCGGTGTCTTTGAATCCCGGCCCGCAGAAGTCGACAGTCTGGAGCTCGCTTTCCTTTGCCTGAAAAAGGCGTCGGAGTTTGACCCGAAATCGGACGAGCCTTACCGGAATTCCTGTACCCTTTTCAATCCCGACCTGAGAATACCGACACTCCAGAGCATAATATTCTTTCTGAAAAGCGGCGTGGACAAGGTTGAGGACCCCGTGTCAATTTATGAACGCCTTTCCGTGTTCTACAAAATGGACGGGAATGACGAGATGTTTAACTACTTCAAACAAAAGTCTCGGCGCTGATCTTGAACTCACGACTTCGGGGTTACGTAAGCATTTTCACCGCTGCATTCTTCTGGGGATCATCCGCGACGGCGGCCAAATTTCTTTTCCAGCACGACATTTCACCGATGCTGATCGTCCAGTCGAGGGTAATCGTTACAGCGTTCTTCCTGACCATGGTTCTCCTGTTCTTAAACAGAAAACTCCTGCACGTATCGCTGCGCGACCTGACCGACTTCGCCTTACTAGGCGTGATCGGAGTCGCCGGTGCGAACTACGCTTACTACATGGCAATCCAGGCGACTAACGTAGGCATCGCAATACTTCTGCAATACACTGCTCCCGCCATCGTAGCTGTCTATATGCTTCTCAGCCGGCAGGAGAAGATCAGCAGGGTCAAAACGCTCGCGATCGTCCTGTCGCTGGGCGGCAGTGCGATTATGCTTGGCGCCTTCAGTCCGGATGTTCACATCACCACGGTCGGGATTTTATTCGGCGTCGCCTCGGCAATTTGCTTCGCATTCTTCAACGTGTATAACAAGGTGGCGGGCAAACACTATTCGGTCTGGACGGCGGTGACGTGGACTCTGATCTGCGCCGGCCTGTTCTGGATTGCTGTCGACATTCTCGGCCGGACCGATCTGACCCCGATCGGCTACCCCGAACTTTCGATCCTCACGGGCTTTTCTTTCAGTTCGGTGCTCATACCGTATTATTTTTATTTCACCGGGCTGAAACACCTTGCGGCTTCAACAGCTATCATTGTCTCTACGCTCGAGCCGGTGGTGGCGATCTGCACTTCGTTCATATTCCTGGGCGAGAAAATGGAGGTCTTCCAGATAGCAGGAGGAATATTTATCGTCTCGGCGGTAGTTTTACTCGAGGTGTTCAGGGAATGAAGTCGGACAGAAGAGTCGAGAGGTTGTCGCGCGCGTTGAAGCTTACGCAGCCCGACCTGACGGTTGTCCTTGAAAACATCCATGACCCCCACAACGTGAGCGCCATACTCCGCTCTTGCGACGCAGTCGGTGTTCGAAATATCAACCTCCTTTACACAACGGAGTCCTTCCCAGATC
>JAJYGB010000646.1 GCA_021785235.1 Bacteroidota bacterium | reverse complement strand
TCGTCAAGAAAATTCCAGAACTGTTCCATTCTTCACCACGTTTGTGATCCTGTTTTCAGTGAAATGGTAGGGAAGGTAGCTGAAATCTTCCACGCCAACTATCAGCAGGTCGGCTTGCTTTCCGACCTCGATACTCCCAAGCCTATCCGACAGCCCGAGCGCTGCCGCCGCGTTTATCGTAGCGGCGTTGAGCGCCTCCTCGACAGTCATACGGTTAAGGCTTATCGCGAGGAACATAACGGTTTGCATGTTGTCAACCATCGACGTGCCGGGGTTGAGGTCGGTCGCGAGGGCGACTGCACATCCGCTGTCTATCATCTCCCTGGCGGGCGCGGGCCTGCCCCGGAGGTACGCCGCGACGGCGGGAAGGATGACACCTACGGTATTGCTGCTGGCCAACACTTCCACCTCCTCATGCGAAATGTTCTCGAGGTGATCGACGGAGACGGCGCCGAGCTCGACGGCAAGGTTCACCCCGCCGTTTGATGAAATTTCGTCTGCGTGCATCTTCGTCTTCAAACCGGCCTCGCTTGAGGCTGAAAGGATGCGCCTTGCCTCGGCGATGGTGAAGACCCCTTCGTCGCAAAACACGTCGCAGAATTGCGCCAGCTTCTTCCTGGAGATGTATGGGATAAGTTCGTCCGTCACTATCTTGATGTAAGACTCTCTGTCCTTCCTGTGCTCCGGCGGGACGGCGTGCGCACCAAGGAAGGTTATGATGATGTCCGCTATCGACTCCTCTCGGAGCTCATTGGCGGCTTCGAGTAGTTTGATCTCATTCTTGAAGTCGAGTCCATATCCGCTTTTGATTTCGAGTGTTGTCGTTCCCCAACTGAGCATTTTGTCGATTCGCTTTGCGGCCTGCGAGCGGAGCTTCGACTTCGGTGTCTCCCTCGTCTTTGAGACCGTATCGAGTATTCCACCTCCCGCGGCGGCGATCTCGGAGTATGTCAACCCGCGAGAACGCATCGCGAACTCGCGCTCCCTTGTCCCGGCAAATATCGCGTGAGTGTGCGGATCCACGAAGCCCGGGATTACGGTCTTGCCTGAAACGTCGATGATCTCGCAGTCGGGTTTTTCAGCGACCCTTCCGACTTCTCTGATTATACCGTCCTCTATGTAAATGTCGACACCGGTGACAACTCCGGCGTGGCTCATTTCCTTCCCGCGCTTGAACTGCTTGCCCCCGGCAGAGCATGTGGCGATGCCTGCCGGATTCCTGAGAATAAGTCTCACTTATAGGCCGCTGTGTACGTAACCTGGATCGTCGCCGAGACGGAGACGGAAGAAGCATTCACGGAAGGCGCTGCCATTTGGGCAGACACCATACCGTACATCGGCATTATCGGCGGGCGAGAGAACGAAGTATTCATGGACTTCACTCGCAGGTCGGAGAGTCCTTCCGACCTGGCTATCGACTCTGCCTTTTCACGGGCTTGTTTGACCGCAAGGTCGAGCGCCTGGATCTCCAGTCTTTCCTGGTTCTTCGTCCGGAATTCTATGCCGTTGATCGTGACACCTTCAACCGAGGTCACGCTTCCGAGCACCCTGTTGAGGTCGGAGATCGGAACCGCGAGCGACATCGACGCCGTGACCTGGTAATAATCTGGGGTCACCTGTTCCGGTTTCTTGTAATCGAAGTGAGGTGTAACGGAAAGGTTGTCCGTCAGTAATTTCGTAGAGTCGACGATGCCCTTAAGTGATCTCTGCAAATAGTTGTAGGTATTCAGATACATCCTGAACGCCGCCGTGGCTTGCTCCTGTCTAGAGATTATGCTTACGCGAAAGTCCGCGAGGTCTGGATTGGCCGTCACGCTCGCGTTGGCTGAGACAGAAATCTCCGAACGTGCCTGAGAATTGGATTGTGCCCGCGTAGTCACTACCAAAAGCAGCGAAACGAGCAGGAAAACTGTGCGCCGCATTTTATCCTCCATTTTCTAATATTTATCAAACCGTGCCTGAAAATTCAAATCATATTGTTCTAACGATTAACTGGCTATTTTCCAAGTGGAGTAACACGGATGGACCGAATTATATGACCTCGGCGATGGAAAGGCTCGTTGCCGATGGCACGAATCGGAGATGGTGGGTCTTTATTGATTCGTATTGTTCGAGTCAATGAATTTCGTAAGTTGTCAACCCCTATTCGTATCATTCGTATTCAAACCTTCGTTCTCGCGGAAAAGCAGCACATTACCTTCCAATGTCATTACTTGAGTATTGGTGCCGAAAGAGCTAACTTTTTTCAGCCTAAAATGTATCCCGACCATGCAGCAGAACTATCCAACCGAAATAAACTTCAAGAACGCAAATTCCACGAACTAAGGTGCCGCACATGAAGATCATGAAAAAATGGACGGGAACGATCGCGTTGGCGACATTCCTTCTCACCGGTCTGATATACGCTCAGGAGAAAGCGGTTTACAAGGACGTCCAGGACGCACTTGCCGCTACATCGAAATTGGCAGGCAAGTCAGGGCCCCGCAGCCTGAACTGGATCGACGGCGGAAACAGGTATTCCTATATCACGAATAATGATTCCACCAGTCGCGAGGAAATCCGTTCGTTTGATCCGCAAACCGGTCAGGACGAACTCATATTTGACGGGCAGGGAGTAACGTTCCCGGATACGACTGCTGCATTTAAGTATCGCTCGTTCCAATGGGCTCATGACTCGAAGCATATAGTCTTCGAGACAAACTTCCGCAAGATATACAGGAAGTCCGGCCTCTCCGATTACTATATCTACTCTCTCACCGACAGGACGCTGAAGGTCGCGGCGAAGAACGCGAGGACCGCCGGGCTTTCGCCGGACGGTTCAATGGTCGGTTACGAGAGGGGAGGCAATATGTTCGTTTACGACTTCGCGACGAAGAGCGAGACACGGTTGACGAACGATGCCACGAATGAGATTTTTAATGGGCACTACGACTGGGTGTACGAGGAAGAATTCGGACAACCACAGGCGTGGAGCTGGTCCCCCGACAGTAAGTACATCGCGTACTGGCATTTCGACGAGAGCCCCGTCCCGATCATCCAGATCAGCAATTATGAAGGACTTCACAACAAGTGGGAAAAGATCCCGATCCCGCAGGTGGGAGATCCGAACCCGTTGGTCAAGATCGGCGTCCTCGACGTCAAGACGGGTAAGAATATCTGGCTGGAGACCGGCGAGACGGGGGATTACTACATCCCGCGCATATACTGGACAAGCGAACCAAACACTCTGGCCATGATGGTCTTGAACCGCGCCCAGAACGACATGAAACTCTTCTTCTTCAACGTGAAAACCGGAGAGCGAAGGCTCGTCATGGAAGAGAAGAATAATACATGGGTCGCGATCTTCAATTTCTACACTAATGTCAACGACATGATCTTCTTCCCGGAAAAGATACACGAATTCTTCTGGGTCTCGGACCGCAGCGGCTATTATCAGATATATCGCTACAACTACGACGGCAAACTCATGAACAGGGTGACGAACGGGAATTGGGACGTCATCAAAGTCATGGGAATCAATACTGACAGGAGGCTTATCTATTACACATCCGCCCAGGCTTCGCCGCTGGAAGATCAGCTTTATTCGATCCGGTTCGATGGGACTCACGAGGAACAGCTTTCGATGGCACCGGGATATCACCAATTCGATATGTCGCCGAACTGCACGTACTACGTCGATACATACTCCAACGTATCCGATCCGAAGCAGGTCGAACTTTGGAACACGGACGGAAAGATGGTGAAAAAGCTCGAGGAGAACGCTTCCGTCGCTAAATTTGTGGCGGCGCACGAGTATTCGCCGAAGGAGTTGTTTAGCTTTGTAACCTCTGACTCGGTCAGGCTGGACTGCTCAATGATCAAGCCGTTTAACTTTGACCCGGCAAAGAAGTATCCCGTAGTCCTCGGGATATACGGAGGTCCCGAGTCCCAATCCGTTTACAATTCCTTTGAGATATCCGGCTGGGACCAGTGGCTTGCC
>JAJYGB010000563.1 GCA_021785235.1 Bacteroidota bacterium | reverse complement strand
AGATGTAGTGGCGATGCAGGGACGTTTCCATTTCTATGAAGGCTACTCGATGGAGCAGATCACCCACCCGGTCAGGGTGATGAAGTTCCTTGGCGCGAAAACGCTAATAGTCTCCAACGCCGCCGGCGGGCTCAATCCGAATTTTCGGAAGGGAGACATCATGATCATAGTGGATCATATAAATCTTCTCGGCGGCAATCCGCTCATCGGTCCGAATGACGAGAGTATCGGTCCTCGTTTTCCCGATATGAGCGAGCCATACAGCAAAGAGCTAATAGATATCGCAATGAAGGCGGCTATTGAAAACGGCATTCGCGTGGAACGCGGCGTGTTCGCAGCTATGACTGGACCGAGCCTTGAGACTCGCGCCGAGTACAGGTTCCTCCGCATGATCGGAGCCGACGCCGTCGGCATGTCTACCGTGCCTGAGGACATTGTCGCTGTACATATGGAAATGAAGGTCTGCGGCTTCTCTGTGATCACAGACGAGTGCTTTCCCGACGCGCTTGTCCCGGCGCAGGTTGAGGATATCATCCACGTCGCCAACGGCGCGCAGCCGAAATTGACGAGGCTGATGAAGGCGGTCATAGAGAAGATTTGATCGCGGGTTTGATGCGTTAGGTTTGCCGGAGCGTAACAATGATGGAAGGTTTTCAAGGTTTCGGAAAGACGCTTGTAATTATCGGCGTGATCTTAGTTGTCGTTGGCGTTCTTTTTATGGTTTCGGAGAAGCTTAATTTCCCACTCTTCGGAAAGCTTCCCGGTGACATTCATATAAAGGGAAAAAATTTTCAGGTATATTTCCCGATCGCGACGAGCATCATCCTTTCGGTGCTCCTGACGCTGATCCTCTACGTGATCTCGTACTTCTCAAAGAAGTAGGGAAACGGCCAGGTCTGAGGAAGTCCACTCTCGGGGGGACGCAGTCGGACGGTATTGGAAATACAGAATATTGGAATAATGGATTCATAGCGTGACAAAATTCAAAGAAATAAACGACAAGCTGAAATATTCAGACCTCGAACATGAGGTGCTGGAATTCTGGAAGCAGAACAAAATCTTCCAGAAAAGCGTGAGCGAGCGAGCGGGTAAACCGAACTTTACATTTTACGAAGGCCCGCCAACCGCCAACGGGCGGCCTGGCATACACCACGTCATGGCGCGGGCGCTCAAAGATCTTGTCTGCCGGTACAAAACAATGCGTGGGTTCCAGGTCAACCGGAAAGCGGGCTGGGACACTCACGGCCTGCCGGTAGAGATAGAGGTGGAGAAAAAGCTCGGCATAAAGCACAAAGATGAAATCGTCGACTACGGGGTCGAGAAGTTCAACGCGCTTTGCAGGAAGTCAGTCTTCGAGTACAAGGACGATTGGGAGCTCATGACGGACCGCATGGGGTACTGGGTCGACCTTCGCGACGCTTATATAACATGCGAGAACTCCTACATCGAGTCAGTCTGGTGGGCGTTGAAGAAATTTTTCGATGCGGGACTGATATATAAAGGCTATAAAAGTCAGCCTTATTGTCCGCGCTGCGAGACATCGCTTTCATCTCACGAAGTCGCGCTTGGCTACCAGGACGTCAAGGACACGACCGTTTACGTTAAACTGAAGGTCAAGGGTGAGGAAAATACTTTCTTCCTCGTGTGGACGACTACGCCGTGGACGCTTCCTTCCAACGTGGCGATCGCTATCAACAAAGATGAGACTTATGTCAAGGTTGAGAACAAGGGACAGTTCCTCATACTGGCGCGTGCCAGGACTGAGATCCTCGACGGAGATTACTCGATCATTTCAGAGTTCAAGGGAAGCGAGCTTCTCGGCAGGGAATACGAAAGGCTTTTTGATTACAAACCGGTGACGAAGAAAGGATTCTACGCCGCGCACGGCGACTTCGTCACGATGGAAGACGGCACGGGCATAGTTCACATCGCGCCCGCATTCGGCGAGGATGATTACCAGCTGGGAAGGGCGAACGACCTCCCGTTCCTGCAGCTCGTTGACAAGAGCGGAAACATGACTCCTGAGGTGACAGACTTCGCGGGGAAGTTCGTGAAGGAAGCCGATCCGGAGATAGTTGAAAACTTGAAGCGCCGCGGCCTCCTCTACAAGAAGGAGACGATTACGCACAGCTATCCCCATTGCTGGCGCTGCAAGACTCCGCTTCTTTACTACGCCCGCGCGTCGTGGTACATAGGGACCACTAAGTTTGCCGGAAAGATGGTCGAACTTAACAAGAAGATAAACTGGGTGCCGCCGGAGGTGGGAGTAGGAAGGTTCGGCAACTGGCTCGAGGAAAACAAGGATTGGGCCCTGTCGCGCGACCGATTCTGGGGAACGCCGCTCAATATATGGGTCTGCGGTAACGAAAAGTGTGGCCATACGAAGTCCATCGGCAGCGTCGAGGAACTACGCAAGTTCGGCAGGAATGTGCCGGACAACATCGACCTCCACAAACCCTTCGTCGACGAGGTGGTCCTCAAATGCGAGAAGTGCGGCGGAGAGATGAGACGGACCCCCGAACTCATAGACGTCTGGTTCGATTCAGGCTCGATGCCGTTTGCCCAATACCATTATCCTTTCGAAAATAGGGAATGGTTCGAGAGCCACTTCCCGGCCGATTACATATCGGAAGGCATCGACCAGACGCGCGGCTGGTTTTACTCGATGCACGCGATCGCGACTTTCCTGTTCGATAGTCCTGCCTACAAGACCGTCATCAGTCACGAACTGATTCTTGACAAGGACGGCCAGAAGATGTCTAAGTCGAAGGGGAATGTCGTCGACCCATTCAAGGTCGTATCCGAGTACGGCGCGGATGCCGTTCGCTGGTATTTGATTTCTACCAGTCCGCCATACAAGGCGAAACTTTTCGACGAGAGCGGCCTTGTGGAGACACAGAGGAAGTTTTTCAGCACGCTCCTCAACACTTACGCTTTCTTCACGCTTTACGCCAACATAGATGGGTTTACCTACTCGGAGCCGAGAATTCCAGTTGAAGAGCGGCTCGAGATCGACCGCTGGATAATTTCGGTGCTGAACACTCTCGTGAAAGACTACGCCACCTGGATGGATGCCTACGACGTGACCAGGGCGGCCAGGGCTGTCTCGGATTTCACCATCGATCAGCTTTCGAACTGGTACGTCCGCAGGAGCAGGCGCAGGTTCTGGAAAGGGGAAATGGCGAAGGACAAGCTTTCCGCTTACCAGACGCTTTACGAATGCCTGGTTACCGTCGCGAAGCTGATGTCGCCTTTCGCGCCGTTCCTTTCGGAGGAGCTTTACAGAAATCTCAACGGCCTTACGAAGCTCGAACCGTTTGAGTCTGTCCATCTTTCCCTCTATCCTGAAGCGAACGAGAGGGAGATAGACTCGCAGCTCGAGGAGAAGATGGCGCTCGCGGAAAAGATAGTCTACCTTGCGCGGGCGATGAGGGCGAAATCGGGAATAAAGGTTCGCCAGCCGCTGAGGAGGATAATCGTCCCGGTATCTTCGAATCACATGCGCGAAACTATTTCGCAGATGGAAAGCGTTATTACCGACGAGCTCAACGTGAAGTCGGTAATGTACGTGGACGACGACTCGGAATTCGTTAACAAAGGGGCGAAGCCGAACTTTAAGTCTATCGGCCCTAAGTTTGGCAAGGACGTGAAGACCGTCGCCGAGCTCATCAAGTCTCTGGATTCCAAACAGATCAGGCAGCTTGAAAAAGCGGGATCGACGGACCTTCGGACCGATTCGAAGGCGTTCCACGTTGTCCTCGAAGATGTTGAGATATTCAGCCAGGAGTTGTCCGGCTGGCTCATCGAGTCGGACGGGGCGCTTACCGTAGCGCTTGACACCGAACTCGACGATGGACTTGTGCGTGAAGGAGTCGCGCGCGAGTTCGTGAACAGGATACAGAACCTGAGAAAAAATGCCGGCTTCGAGGTTACAGACAGAATAAAGGTTTTTGTGGAGTGCCCCGGGGAATTTATCGATGCCGTGA
>JAJYGB010000074.1 GCA_021785235.1 Bacteroidota bacterium | reverse complement strand
AGGATTTCTATTACGGGATTATCAATTCCAGTCACAAGATCGCGCAGCAGGCCTATCCGATCCTTTTCGATAATATGATCGGAGATCTCTACATTTTCTTATTCATATGCGCGGTCACGTTCGGGATAATCTATTTCTACGTGGGCGGAAAGATGAAAACAGCGCCTGCTTTCGGAGCGCTCTTCCTGGTGCTCATCTTCGATATGTGGCGGGTCGACGCGAAGCCGATGCAGTACAGCAGTCAGAACACGCTGAAGGAACAATTCGCGAAGCCAGATTATGTCTCTTACATACAACAGGACACTTCTCTCTATAGAGTCCTCCAGCTGGATAACCTTCAACCGATTACTTCGAACACCCTCTCTTATTTCGATCTGCAAAATGCCTATGGGTATTCGGCGGCGAAGCTCAGGAACTACCAGAACATGATGGACGTAGCGGGGATCGCGAACCCGAACATACTCAGGCTTTTGGGGGTAAAGTACATAATCTCAAACAAGCCCGACAGTCTTCTCGGGCAGGTCGTATTCAAAGGATCCCAACTTGTCATCAAGAATAACAATATCCTACCGAGAGCGTTTTTTGTCGACAACTATAAAGTCTCGTCACCGCTCGACATTCTCACATCGCTGAGGGACGGATCGTTCGATCCCGCAAAGACTGTCTACTTCGTAGACAATCCGAACCTGCGCTTCGTCGCGCCTGATAGCGGCGCAAGCGTGAAGGTCACGGACTACGAAATCCAGTCGATGACGCTGAAGGTCCATGCCACGGGAAACAACTTCGTTGTGCTGAGCGAAGTCTACTACCCGAAAGGATGGGAGGCTTTCATCGACGGGAAACCGACCAAGATTTATCAGAGCGATTATTTCCTCAGAGGGCTGGATGTCCCGGAAGGAAACCACACCATAACGTTGGAATTTCATCCGGCGACATATTACGTGGGGCGTGACTTGAGCCTTGGGACCAATGTGCTACTTCTCGTCGGCCTGATCGGGATCGCGGGCATTCCGTTCGCGACGAAGAAACGCGGGAACAAAGGCGGAGAGGAAACCTTAAACTCTTGAAGAAAAGAGTCCCTGCTCGTAAACAACTAGTAAATGCCCCCGTACAGAAAGGATTCCCTTTTTAGGAGTTTGGAATGAAGTCAAGTTTGAGAAATTTCGCGGTAAGACTTATCGCGCTCGCGAAGGGAATCTTCTTTTTCATGAGACCCGGAGCATATCTTGGATTTTTCGCCAACCCATTGATATTCATCGGAAATTCGCTGAAGCTGTCGCGCTGGATATCGAAGCAACGCAGAAATGGCACGGGGTTCGATGATTTTTTCCAGCTGAGGCGGAAATACGAAAAGAGGTTCAAGCTCCACGAGCATGTCATCAATTCTCAATCGATCAAAGCAGAGAAGATAGACTACCTCGAGTTCGGAGTCGCCGGCGGCACTTCGCTCAGATGGTGGCTCAAGGAGAACACGAATCCAGGATCGAGGTTTTTCGGGTTCGACACTTTCGAGGGACTTCCGGAAGACTGGGGAATGTTTAAGAAGGGTGAGATGGGACCTGGGGCGCTCCCCTTCGAAGATAAGAGATGCCAGTTGATCAAGGGTCTATTTCAGAAAACGGTTCCACAGTTCATGGAGTCAGCCGCCTTTGATTCGACGACCAGGAAGGTGCTCCATCTCGACGCCGATCTCTTCTCTTCAACGCTGTTCGTACTCATGTCATTCGCGACCCATTTGAAACCCGGTGACATCCTGATCTTCGACGAATTCTGCGTCCCCAATCACGAATTCCTGGCATTCGACATTTTCACAAGAATACACAGCGTGCGTTACGAATTCCTTGGCGCCGTCAACAATTATTTGCAGGTCGCCATGAAGATCGTAGAATAAGACACAATCCTGTCTCCGGAGTCTAATGAGTCCGCTGAGCTTCAAGGCATGGCGGATTGTTCCCCGTCACGAGTTTGTGATATCCCGGGTAGGTCCCGCCAATTCGTCTATCGCGTTGACAAGATGTTCCCATGAATAGAGTCGCTTCTGTTCCGCTACTCCTTTGGAAAGAGATTCAGCGAGTCGCTCGCGGAAAAATTTCACGATCGAAGCGGCAAGTTCGTCCGGTGAATCGGGCCTGACGACAAGCCCGGTCTTCCCGTCGATGACGGTCTCGGCAAGTCCTCCGACGTCCGTGGCTATGACTGGCCTATCGAAGTTGTAGGCAATCTGGGTTATACCGCTCTGAGTCGCGTCGATGTATGGCAAGACCACGACATCCGCCGCTGAAAAGTACAAAGAGACTTGGTCGTTCGGGATGTAATCGGAGAAGACACGCACCAGATCTCCTATCCCTAGCGCTTCTATCTGGTCACGATAAGGCTTCTCATCTTCATAGAACTCGCCGGCAACTATCACCTTCAGTTTTATTTCAGTCGCAGCCCTCTTCACGGCGTCGAGGAGCACGTGAAGGCCTTTGTACTTCCTCACATACCCGAAGAAGAGCGCGACGTTCTCGTCATTTCCGATTCCGAGTTTTGATCTAGCCTCAACCTTGTCTACACTCTGCCCGAAGATCTCATACACAGGGTGCGGAACGTACTTATACACTGGTGACGGAAAGAGCGAGAGGAGATCCTTTTCAACCGACTTCGATTGCACGACAAAGCAAGTTCCAGCTTTGAGCGCCCACGAGGTAAGAATTCTGTCGACCGGTGTCTTCTCGTGAGGAAGGACGTTGTCGCATATGAAGAGGACCTTGCATCCCGATCTTTTCCTGGCAACTCTCGCGATAGTGCCAAAGACAGGGGCAAAGAAAGGCATCCAATATTTGAAAATCACAAGGTCGGGTTTCCTGGCAGCCGCCATCCTCCCTGCTTTAAACCATGTGAATGGATTTAATGTATCAATGACCTGCGGACTGGCTTGCTCACCGGTTACTTCACCTCTTTCATCCTGTGATTTGCCGGGAAACAGGAACTTCGGATATTGCCTTTTGAATGTGATTACAGAAACTTCGTGCCTCTCGGCAAGATGTTTTCTGAGGAGAGAGACATAATGAGCGATCCCGCCTCGAAGCGGATACGCGGTGCTCACTATTACAATTTTCATGCGAGCCCCAATTGGGAACAGCTAATGGCGTAGCTCACGAGGCACTCAGCAGAAGATGCGAGATATCGGTTTATCAGTTCGCAACTCAGGGCGTTCGAGTCTCAGATCCTTAAGCCAAATAGTCTATCCGCCCCTAACGGCTTCCAACTTCTTTGGCGGACTTCGATGCCGGGACGCCGAGTTCCATCACTCTCATCGCGCTATCGAAGACCTTCGACGGCGAAAGATGCTCAAGACAGAAATAATCCTTATTCACGCAACGCGGTTGAAAGTAGCACCTACATTCCTTGTCAGGCTCGACAATTTCTCCGAGTCCATAGAGCACGAATTCGTTTCGGTTAAATATGTTGTTTATAAGTACGATCTTCTTCTGAAGTCCGAGCGCGATGTGCATTCCCATCGTAACGCCGGTAACGACCATATCAACATTATCGACCAGGTTGATGAACTGCCTCAGCGGGAAATAGCCGAGGTACGCCGCTCCGCTCTTTGAGGCGATGCTCTTGTTGCGCGAGTCCTCCTGTTCGCCTCCTAATAACAGCACTCCGAATCCTTTCGAGCGAAGCTTCCTTGCGAGTTCGGCCCAGCTATCCTCACTCCAGAGCCGGCTTGTCCATCTTCCGCCGCAACCGGTATTAAGACCGACCAGAGGTCTCGGGAGATCGATATCCCACTTGTACCCATCGGAGTCGAAGTTCGAGAGAATGTATTTCTCGCCGCCGAATTTAAACCCGCATATCTCGAAGATCTCTTCCATGTAACTCTTGGTATTCGCCTTGCTCACATCGTCGAAAAGGCCGGTCAGATATTTTGGATAGGCAAGATCGTCTATTGCGGCTGTCTTCCCTTCCGATAACATGAAACCCTTCTTGACCCTTGCCTTGAC
>JAJYGB010000177.1 GCA_021785235.1 Bacteroidota bacterium | reverse complement strand
GCAGATAGTTCCGGCCGACACGGCATTTAACGACACGACCATTACGAACATCAGCGTCACTGACGGCCAGACGACGAAGGTCGGCACGATAACACTTTCCAACAAATAGGCTAATAATCTCAAATCACTTGAACAGGGGCGGTTAATTCCGCCCTTGTTTTTGCTTCCGGGAGTACTAGAGTACGGTGGAGAGGTTTCATCGGAAGCAATTCACTGGCGAGGCAATAGTTAAAGTCTTCACGGTTAGTCCGCGAAGATTTCGTGAGGAAGTGAGTCACGGTCCTTTATGGCTCTGAATATCTTGTCGAACCCTGGCGATCTTACCGGCATCAAATCCTTGACATGAAGGAAATTACGAGCGATATCACGATTGAAGAGCTGGTAACAGAGCTTCCGGCATCGGTCACATTCCTGATGGAAAAGGGTATAAAGTGCATTGCGTGCGGCGAACCGATATGGGGAACACTTGAAGAGGCGGCGAAAGAAAAGGGGTTTGGCGAGGAACAGGTGAGCGAATTTGTCCGCGAACTCAATAATCTATCAGCCGGACAACATTGAAGTCATTGAGACTGGATTAGCGAAGAATTGAGCGTAAGCCTGAAGCGCGGAATTATAAGATCGTCGAATTTCAATGTGTTGAAATTGCTCCGGCCGCAGCACCTGAGCGCAAACGCACTTGCAAAGTGCTCCCCGGTTGAGGCGAATTGCAGACTGAAATCACGGCAATGAATTGAGCGCTCCGTGATTATGAAATTGTCGCTTCAAGGTGGTGCCCGGCAGAATACTCAATCGGATGTGCCCCCATTTTCACACGATTCCCCGCGAACAAAAAAGGGGGGGCCGATAATCCGCCGGGTTAGATCGTCTACTTCACAGTGAAGGTGATTCTCTTGAGTATGTCTCCCGATGTCGTCGCGGCGGTGACAGTCCACTCGCCAGCCGCGCTCATAGTCTTATAAACCCATGTGCGCCAGGAATTGCTGCCGATGTACACGGTAGTGCTGTAAGTAATATCCGCGTGCTTCCACGTAACGACTACGGAATCGCCGGAAGCCCCGGTCACTTTCATCCAGGCATACACTTTCTCGCCCATGCTGAAAGTGGAATCCTCTCCGACTATCTCCCTGTCCTGGACGGAGGTCCCGAGCTTGAATTCAGTAACAGCCGGTTCGGCTGTCGCCTTCATTTTCATTTCCTGTGCGCTTGCCGCGGCCGACGTCAGGAGGAATATACCGATGAGAGTCGCCGAGGATAATAGGATCTTCTTCATGGCAGAATGCTCCTTCTTGTTTTGTCGTTGTCCCGTGGGGGCCATCCGCTCCCCCGTTTGACTGATGTTAAACAATCCGTACTAAATTCACAACAACGGCGCCCGAGGCGCGACCGGCGTCGCGCCCCGAAGCCGCCTCATTTCATTTCGGTTGCGTCATGCCACGTGCTGTTTGACGAACGTTCCGCGCTCAAGTTCCTCGAACGCCGCTCGCAGCTCGCCCTCGTGATTCATCACGATGGGACCGTACCATGCTATCGGCTCTCCGATAGGTTTGCCTGAAAACAAAAGGAACCGGACAGGCTCATCGGCAGTCGATACTTCAACCGCCTCGCCGTCATCGAACAATATCAGGCTCTCGTTCCCGATAATCTGATTTGTATCGGTGGTCGAACCGTCCGAACCTTCGATCTCATAAGAGAACAAGTCTTTCTCCTTTGTGAAGTAGCCTTTCCCATCTATGACATAAGCGATGACCTTGTGGCCTTTCGTAGTCGGAAGGTCGAAGCTCGCGTTGGCGGGGAGGGACACGTCTAGATATTGCGGCGTGATGACGATGTCGGTAACCGGTCCTTTGACGCCTTCTATCTCACCAGCAACGATTTTTATCTTCGTTCCGTTTTGCCTCGTCACGGTCGGGAACTGGTCGCTCTTCACTTCCTGGTAACGAGGGTCCATCATCTTGTGCGTCTTAGGCAAATTCGCCCAAAGTTGGAAACCGTACATGCCGCCGGAATTATCTCCCTTCGGCATCTCTTGATGAATTATGCCGCTCCCCGCCGTCATCCACTGGACATCGCCGGCGTTTATGATCCCTTTGTTGCCCATGCTGTCGCCGTGCTCGACGTCGCCTTTCAGGACGTACGTTATCGTCTCGATGCCACGGTGCGGATGCCACGGAAAACCCTTCATGTACTGTTCGGGGTTGTTCGAGCGGAAATCGTCCAGCAGCAAAAACGGGTCGAACATTTTGACCTCGTGAAACCCGAACGCTCTCTTAAGGTGCACGCCCGCGCCTTCGAGCGTGGCCCTGCTCCTGAATACTCTCTTAATCTTTCTATAGTCAGTCATATTTTATCTCCTCTTCATAGGGCTCGCGGTTCCATCCGGTTTTGGAGTCAGAGATTCCGCTCCCCTTCTGTGCGGGTTTGATGCCGTTAGTCTCCGTGAGATTCATATGGATAACAGGCCTGGAAGGCAGAGTGGTTCCCCGCTGGGACCGGTTCGGAGGTCCTGCGTGTTGGAAAGGGAATTTTTGCGATTGAGATGCGAGCGCGCTAGCTCAGCCGGTGCCCGCTACTTTTGCCGGAAAAAGCTAAACATGTTTGAAGATGTCACGAGAGGCGTGCGGACAGACGTGGTTGCCTGCTATCCGGCTTTACTCTCTCCGTGTTTCACTTTCGTGGGTTCCTTTACCCACTTGCTCCCGGTCCAGTATCTCACGCCGTGCATGAGGTTATCGAGGTACCTCTGATTGAATGTCCCGTGCACCTTTCCTTCGCGCTTTAGTTCGGCGTAAGTCTGCTCCGTGGGAGTGAGGAATTTGACCTGGCGCACTCTCATGGTTTTCACATCGAATATGTATTCGAACCCGAATGCGTTTCGCGGCGCGGCGATGGTTGTAGGAATCGCCCTGGACGACTTTACAGAGATGTACATCAGGCTGTCCCCCACGAGGCCGTCCGGTGATGCGAAACATCTCTGGCCGAGGGCTTTCCCTAAGTCGGTCAGGGGAAACCTGATGTAGTAGATCTCGGCGGGAGATATTCTCATGCCGAAGCCGGGGGTAACCGAACTCTCGGTCTTCCCGGTTATCTTCAGAGGATCGAGGACGGCTGCAAAGCTGTAATCCTTTCCCTTCATGTCTTCAGCATCATCGCTGCCGGCAAGCAGAAGCCTGTTGTCAAGTTTGTCTCCGGTACTGTAGGGGTAGGCCGAGAAAGTGCCGTAGTGCCAGTATTCGCCGATGATTTTCAGCCGGCTGTCGAGTCTCGCCACGAGCGACGGAGAGCGGCGATCGTTTGATGTAACGAGCAGGTCGACTGAGCCGTCCGGCAGGGTTTCAGTCGAAACGGCAGAAAATCCCAACGGTTCATGATAGCTGTCGCCGTCGTAGGAAATCGGTGTCTTGGGGAAACTGAACTTCCCGGCCAGTTTGCCCCGCGAGTCGAAAACTTTCAGATTCATCGGCTGGGTTTCGCTTCCGATGGGAAGACATGTGATGAGTTCATTTCTACCGTCGCGATCAAGGTCGGCGATGACGGCGTTGTCGGCTCCGGGCCCGGTATTGAACGCCGTCCAGAAGGAAGGCAGCTCCCACAACAGCTTGTTCCCGGCATTGTAAACCTCAAGTTGGTGCTTTGCGGTGTCAAGGTAACAGTAGGCGGGATTCGGATCGTCCCTCACCGGCTACATCAGCAAAAGGTCAATTACCGCTGGAACCGCAAGGACCACCAACGCAGAGCCCGCCCGGTTTTCTCGGGAGAACTTGTGGATCCTGCGCCAGATTGTCGGTACCCGGACTTCGATATAGGCAGGAGGCTCCGACACGGGGGAGACAAGAAAGCCCTCGGCTTCTTTTCGCCGCCTCGCGGGGAGTCTGCCTGCTTTGAGCGCTGAGTTCCGAACCGGCTTTCTCGCCTCGGCTTCGGCCTCCTCGTAATATGTCTTGATACTCTCGAGAAGGCGATTGCATCCCCGACAAATCGCGACATGTTCTTCGACTTG
>JAJYGB010000462.1 GCA_021785235.1 Bacteroidota bacterium | reverse complement strand
TAAAAAGAATGTCGAATGCCTTGATGAGTTTGGCGGATTGGTCCGGAGTGAGGTCATGCCGCCCCCCCACGCTTTCAAGCAGGAGTTCGAAGGAGGTCGTCGTGAGATTGGCAGTCTTCTCAGCAGAATCTTTCTGGTACCACTCCTGAGCGCTCCCGAAAACCGACCTCATCGACGATTTGTTGATCAATGAGACGATGAGCTGGAAAGCGAAGAGCGTAACAAATATCACGCTCAAGTGCTTGGCCTGGAAGTGATGCTCTCTCCATTTCTCCATCAACCTTGTTTTGCTCATAGCTCACCTTCCCGATACTACTTGATTAGAATGCTTCCACTATCGATCGCCTCTGTCGCCTTCTCCAGAGCTGCCCTCGGAGACATCTCCCTCCTGATGGCCAGGTTCAGATAATATGAAAGGATATCGGAAATGCCCGTATACCTTTCGGAGAACGGACGGTACACGCCGTGCTTGAAAAGATTCTCGTAGAAGAGGAGCCTGGGATGCTTCTTCACGAACGAGGTATCGGAATAGACCGAGGTATTGGAAGGAAGATATCCGCCTGCCTCGTACATTATTTCCTGAGATTGCTTGCTCAACAGAAACCGGATAAACTCGGCCGCTTCGGGAATTTTGGTCGAAAATCTGGAGATCATCAGGTTCCATCCGCCGAAGACGTATGCAGGCTGCGACCCGCTCAAATGAGGCAGCGGCGTCGGGACACACTCGGAATATGCGGCTGGAAATTCCTCCCTCAGCTTCCTGTCTCGCGCAAATCCAGGCCAGCCGCGGAGAAACACACCCTTATTCTTCAGAAAGTAATCGTAGCTGTTGTCCTCCCTGAATCCGGTCACTTCCTCCGGAGACACGTGATACTTGTTGACCAGGTCGACGAGAAATTCCAGGGCCTTCTCCGCCTCGGGCGTCCGGAGCTGAAGCACGCCGTTTTCCAATATCTGTTTGTTGAGGCTCGCCAGAATCTCGGTATAGATGCATACCAGTCCTTCGAAATCGTCCGCCTGATAGACAAAAAATGGACCTGAGTTCCTTCCCAACTCCGAGTGAAGCCGGAACATGTCGTCCCAGGTGAGCGATCTTCTCAGACGATCGATCCACTCTTTGCCGTCGGGAAGTCTCTGCAACAGATCGCGGCGATAAAACATCACGGCGATGTCCAGATAAAGCGGCGCTGCGATCAGACTTCCGTCCACGGCGCAGGAGCGTGTGGCATAGCCGCTGAGCCTGTCGACCACTCCGGTGGGTATATATTTGTCCAGCGGCACTCCCCACCGCGCGAACCGCGGAACCCATATTTGGTCGACGGAAAAAACATCTATCCTGTCACTCTTGCTCCTGAAATATCGTGACAGGAGTTCTTTGCGGTCGTCCGTGCTGAATTTTGTGAACGGGAGGTTGACCGGAACGACCTTTATCCTTCCCTCGTGCTCCTTGTTAAAGAGGTTAATGACCTCCAGGTGAGCCTGTGAAATATTGTCGGCGAAAGATATTTCTACCGGCCCTTTGGATGCGCCTTCCGGGCTGTATCCCGGGAAAGCATAGAAGAGAAGAACAAAGGCTGCTACGAGTACGGAAGTTATGATAGCATAAAGGCGTTGGTTGGAATTTAAGTTAAATCCCTTATTTCGAGTGTCAGCATCGCGGTCTTTTGGCATCTCATACCTCGCATTTCACGATCGAATTGTCAGCCACTGGAGATTCCTCTGGGCGGAATCTTACACGAGCCCCTCCATAAATTTCGCCGCTCAGGAAAGTCAATATAATCGCCATCAGCTCACATTTCCATCCATCTGGGAAGACCGTCAAGATTTTCACGCAATGTTTACCTGGACAATGTCCATGTCCTTCGGACGCGGGTAGGATGGAGCAGCCCATCTGACCGGGCTTACCTCACCTTCAAACCGAGAGCCTCGAGGTAACCGTAGTTTATCGTGCAGTTCGACAGAGTGCAGTTGTTTATGTAATCTTCCAGCGCCGACTCAACGACACCTGAGCTCGGCCGATTCTTGCGAATCTTCTCGAACGTCGACCTGTCGCTGTTCGCGAAATCTATCACAGACTCGTATTCCTTCGTCATTTTAATGGACGCGATGCAGGTAGGGGCATCGAGCTTCTTGTAAGGCCAGAAACACCACCCGATATCGTTCCTCTCGAGCAGACGGCGGAAAGAGTCTATCCAGCCATTCCGGTTCTCGCCCGATTCGCCCAGCCAGATCGGCACATCGCAGGTATCCCGGAAGTTTACGTATTCCTGAATGACGGCCTGAGTAGTGTCGCTCCAGTATTTATGAAATGTGTAAACGACTTTGTCGTCGAACGGCTTCCCGAATATTTTGAAGTTGGTATCCCACTGTGCACCGCCGAGAATGATCAGGTGATTTTTGTCGACCTGTCTGATAGCGGCGGTGATTTTTCGGTACAACGGTTCGAGCAAAGGATTGAGCTTGTCGACGTTAAAGTACGGCGCTATCGGTTCGTTCAGAAGATCGTAGCCGATCACGGCAGTGTCGTTTCTGTACCTCTCCGCAATTTTTCGCCAGAGACTTACGGCAAGGTCCTGGCTTCTCTCGCTCTCGAACAGGAACGGATAACCGTAGCTATCGTCTATGTTGTCTCCGGTCTGCCCGCCCGGAGCGCAGTGCATATCGAGTATCACCCATAACCCGGCATGATCGCACCAGGTGACCACGCTGTCGAGGTACCTGAATCCCGTCGAGTCCCACACGTCCGGATTTCCCTCCCGGACAAATAACCTGTAATCGAACGGGACGCGCACCGAATTCAGCCCTGAGCTTTTTATGAACTCAATATCTTTGCCGGTTATGTAGTTTCTCCGATATGCGGTCCAGAATTCATCCGCCTTTTCCGGACCGACAAGTTCGTTGAAGACTTCGTATATGAGCCGGGGTGAATTCGCTTCCTTGAACTTGAACATGTAGCCTTCCGGCTCGAGCCAGTTGCCGAGGTTCACTCCTCTGAGGAGGAGCGGTTTCCCGTCCGGAGATATTATTTCCTTCCCTTTCGTCGAGACAAACCCGTTCCCCGCCCGGGAAGAGCCGGGAGAGAGTATCAGCAGCGCGACCAGAACGGGGAATAATCGAACAAATAAATACCGCTTCGATTTTATGCCGGCGCCGTGCATGCGACTCAACTCTTCTTCCTGTAAACCCTGACATAATCGACTGCCATTTTCTGCGGGAAATATGTCGTATAGTCTGGACTTCCCGGCAAATTACCGCCGACGGCAACGTTCAGTATCAGGAAGAACCGCTTGTCAAACGGCTGCGTTATGTAGGTCTTGTAATACATCGTGGAGTCGACAAACCAGCTTATGGAAGTGGAATCCCATTCGATGGCGAAAGTATGGAATGAAGCGCTGAAGTATCCGCCCGGCAGGACGTATGTCCCCTGTCTCATCTGCTGCGGCTGGCCGAAATGCAGAGTGCCGTAGATTTTATTAGCCTGCTGACCGAGCATCTCCATGATGTCAATTTCACCGCTGAGGGGCCACCCTCCGTAGTAGGAATCGGTCGGCATCATCCATATAGCCGGCCACAACCCCTGTCCGTACGGAAGCATTGCTCTCACCTCGACTCTTCCGTAAGTCCAATCACCTTTGCCCTGAGTTGTCATTCGTGCGGAGGTATAATCTTTTCCGAGATAGCTTTGTGCGAGAGCCTGAATGACCAGGCAGCCGCTGTCAACGTAGGCGTTCTGCGGATTGGCTGTGTAATATTGCAATTCGTTATTGCCGCCTCCGTTTCCGTTCACTTCAAAATTCCACTTGGAGAGATCGATACCGGACGAGTCGAATTCATCATGCCATACCAGTTCCCATCCCGGAAGGCTCGGTACGTTCGTAGAATCGAGCGGGTTGACGACGGAGTCGGCTTTCTTGCAGCTGAAAAACGAAAGCGATAATAAGCAAACGACGATAAGGGCTATCGCGCCTTGTGTTCGCATGACAACCTCCATCATCAATAC
>JAJYGB010000238.1 GCA_021785235.1 Bacteroidota bacterium | reverse complement strand
GAGGGATGCGTCCTGAGCCAGTACTCCCGCCATTGAACTGGCTCCGGTGGCAGTGCTTTCGAGATACTCTTTTATGTGGGCCGCTGTGGTGTAGGACGTGAGACTATTGGCACTGAAGACAACGTCTGTCAAATTATCTTCGAGATCACGTGTCGCGAAGATTGTGCCGCCGACTATAGCCGCAATTACGAAGATGGTAACGGCAATGACCGCAAGATTCGGATGTGTAGAAATCGCCTTCGGAAGTCGTCTGAATATATTCACAATACTATCCTGCCGCCATGCAAAGACCTTGATAAGCCTGCGAAAGGGCCCGTTCCTGCCGAGCCGCCGGCGGCTTTTGCCTCTCCTTTCCTGCAATCAAAAATGCAATCCAACTACTTTAATTCCAAATGGGAATCGTCACCGGTACCAGCGCGGCGTTGACAGGTATTCCGGTGCCGGCGGAGTTTAGAATCTGCTTATATCTCTTCCGAATATTGATGCTTTGATCCAGTCGAAAAGAACCAGAACCTTGTTTTTCATGCTGACCAGTCGGGTGAGGTAAGCTGATCTCCAGAAGAGAAAGGTGGCGAAGCCGCGCCCCTTCACGTTCGGCAAATCGGCCAGCGCGCGCCTTCCCCCTACGTAGGCCAGCATCCCAAGGTCATGGTACCTGAAGGGGGACGGCGGTTTATGCCGGGCGATCATGTTGAAGTGGCGTGCCAGGTATTTGCCCTGTTGCTGTGCCACCTGCGCGGTCGCAGGATAATTAACATCGGCGGGTGTGGCACAGTCACCTGCCGCGTACACGCCTTCCTTTCCACCGACGCGGAGGTACTCGTCCGTCAGAATGCGTGAAGCCCGGTTCCTGGCGTACGGGAGCGACAGAATAAGCTCAGTTGGTCCGATTCCGGTAGACCACACAACGAGTCCGCAGGGGATCGACGTTCCGTCGCGCAAAAGGATCCGGCCGCTCTTTACCTCTTCTACTGGCGAGTTGGGTTTGACCTCGATGCTGTGCCGCTTGAAGAGGCGCATCGCGTATTGAGCGAGACGGGAATCGAAGGCGTTCAGAATCTGATCTGTCGCCTCGATGAGGGTTATCCGCGTGTCCGGAATCAGAAGCGGGTACCATTTCACAAGATCTTCCCTGACGAGATCGTTCAGCTCGGCGGCGAACTCCACTCCGGTCGGCCCGCCCCCTACGACGACAAAGTGAAGAAGTCGTTTCCGCTCTTCTTCCGGAAGGTTGGGCGCGCTCGCCATCTCGAAGTTATCGATGATCTTTCCTCTTATCGATCTTGCGTCCTGGAGTTCCTTAAGGAACAGCGCGTGCGCTTCGACTCCGGCGATCCCGAAAGTGTTGTTCACCGCACCCACCGTTATGACAAGGTAGTCGTAGCTCAGTTCAAAACTCTCTCCGGTCTGAATAGTTTTGCATTGTATGCTCTTTCTATCCTCGGAAATTGAAATGCACGATGCCTGGTAGTAACGCAATTCGCTTCTCGCCGTTCTGATCGGCTCGATGATGCTCCGAAACTCTATTGTCCCGACAGTTGTGCTGGGCAGCAGAGGCGTGAATAGGAAGTGGTTCCTCGGGCTGACTATCGTAACATTATAATAGTTCAGGTCTATGTTTTTCACCAGACTCAAAGCGGCGAAACCGCTTCCTAGAATGACGATATCCCTTTTTTCTCTGTGCATGCTCAGCCCTTGGAGTTTCTTTTATCGTTCCATATCCTAAACAAAAAACCGGGGAAATAGGTTTACTCCGGATCTGGCGGAGAGCACCGCAGGATTCGCGGAATGTTATTGAGAATCGGGGAATTCGGCTGTGTTTTGTGCTGGTGAGACGCCGGAACGTCGGTGCGGGGAGTCAGCGGCGGAGCCGCGTGCCTCCTATTCCTCTGTTAAATTCTCCGTCGTCTCCGCGGTGAGAAATGCCATCTTCTCAACGCGCCTCGCATACGGAAATGCCCCGGGAATGAATACACTCCTCTTCTGCCGGACTTTCGCCCTCTCGAATCCGGATCGACGTCAGTAAGTCCCCGCGAACATGGAACGCAGGTCGAGGGAAGGTGCCTTCGACTTGCTCGATAGGGTGACATACGTCCTGCCGAGCATATCTTTTCCGGCACCGAGGACGGTACTGATTAGTCCGATAGCCTCTCCGAATTCGACCGCAGGGAGATTTTTGATTATGAATTTCCAGGTTGCCTCTTCCAGGACGTTGAACGCCGTCTGCACCTCCGAAAGGTCGAAGCCCGCTTCGTACCTTTCGCGCGCTATGTTCTCGGCGTGTGACAACATCGGCCCGAGATTCCTCTCAGCGATTGCCCTGACGGCGAGTACATACAGCGCCTTCAGTTTCTGCCGGTTGTGTTCCTCGCCCGCCTTTTCATAATGCGTGAGATGCGCCCGAGAGAGGGAACTCTCGGCCTCCGAGAGAACCTCATCCATGCGCTCGTGAAGTAGTTTGCTCAAATCCATGATTACGCCTCTGACTTTGACTGTAATATAGCTTCTGCGGAGGGTTCGAGTAAAGGCGCGGTTGCCTTCCCGAACGTGCCCCGCCTGACGTGCCGCGGAAGAGCTTGACCGGTGCCGGACTGCAGGAAAAGAGTCGTCCCTTTGACTTCACGGAAAGGGACGGGTATATTCGACTTATAAGCGTTGCTTGCACCAGGTAAACGAGATTGGCAGGAGCGGATGGAAGGAATATCACCGAAAGTGTCGGTTCGAGCATTCAAGTCGCGCCTTGCCGGGGCTAAACGGAGAACCAGGTTCCTGTACGGCAGAGAACTCGCCGCATTGGCGGATGACCTGAGAGCCTCGCTCCTGACACTCGCGGAGAGTCTTGAGGATCCACAGAAAGGAGTAGAGACTGTCGCGGATTTTTTCCGTTCCGACGAGGCGTTGTTCAATATGTGCGATGACTCGGATGGAACTCTTGGAGACCTCTTTGTGCTCGATGCGCGGGATTTGTTCGTGCACTATGCAACAAAGTGCGATGATAAGAAGTGGCTCGCGGACCTTGTGCTTGAGTTGCAGCTGGGCAGCGATTATGGTGTTCGGGACTGCCTGATTCATGTTGCTGCGCAATATCTTCCCGAACCGGTAATGCGCGATCTCATTGAAGAGATGTGGGCACTTTCACGAGCGGGGGAGAAAGACCACGATCAGCGGCACTGGCTTTATCTCATTGAATCACTTGCTCGTCAGATTCACGATCCAGGCATCTTCAAGAAAGCCGCTCAGACGGCATGGCCGGAAGGAAGCGTCTCACAAAGTATTGATATCGCGGAAGTGTATTTCGAGTCGGGCGACGCGAAGACGGCCCTCCAATGGCTGAACGAGATCCCACTCGATGAGCGATTTCAAGCCGGTGAACGCGACAAACTGCTTCTTGCAGTTTACCGCGCTCTGGGAAAAACCGAAGAAGCTGCAAAAACAGCGTGGCGGATTTTCAGGGGTTTCCGTCATGAAGAAACCTTCGAGCAGCTCCTCGAGGTCACGGGTTCGAAAGATCGCGAGCGTTTGCTTGATGCGGAAGCAGAGCTGATTCTGAAATCACCTGAACTTTCCTACACTGACGCAGAATTTCTTATCTGGTGCGGGAAGGTTGAAGATGCGGAGACTTATCTCCTGTCGCACGTTCCCGAGATCGATGGAGGCTACTATGGCTCGATTCTGCCCCTGGCTGAAGCCATGGAACATGAGGAGAGATATCTTGCCGCCGCAGTTCTCTATCGCGCACTTCTCGAGTCGATTCTTGCCCGCGCCATCTCGAAGTATTATGGGTACGGCGTCAGGTATCTGCGCAAGTTGGACGAGCTGGCTCCGTTGGTCAGAACGTGGAAGAAGTTCACGCCGCACGATAAGTACTTTTCACAGCTTGTCGAGAAACACAAGCGTAAGTCAAGCTTCTGGGGCAGATACGAGGCAAAACGGAGCCGGCAGAGAAAGAGTAAGCCAAACAGAGGATAATGAGTAATGATTTCGAAGGAAAGAGTAGCCAA
>JAJYGB010000063.1 GCA_021785235.1 Bacteroidota bacterium | reverse complement strand
GTTGCACTGGATGCATATGTCCGGCTCCCACACTGGAATTTCGAGAGCGATGTTGCGCTTTTCCCACTGAGCAGTCGCGGTCGGGAAGGTGCCGTCTATCGGCATGGCGCTAACGGGAAGAGTGTCCCCCTTCCCTTCGATCATGCGTCCGGTGATCTTCTTTACATACTCCGGGGCGCGATCCGAAACGACAGGAGGCATCTCGATGGTGCTCGACACTTTTCCGTGAACCATTACTTCGAAAAGGTTCGCGAGTGTCTGGTCGACGGCCTCGAAATTTTGCTGGACGACCTGGTCGCCTTTGCGACCGTAAGTCTTCTTGATGGATTTCTTGATCTGTTCGATCGCCTGCTCACGCGGAAGGACCCCGGATATCGCGAAGAAGCACGTTTGCATTATCGTGTTGATCCTGCTTCCCATGTTCGTCTGACGCGCGACCTTGTAAGCGTCGATAACATAAAACTTGAGATGTTTCTCGACTATCTGTTTCTGAATCAGTCTCGGTAACTTGTCCCAAACCTTATCCGGCCCGTAAATACTGTTGAGGAGAAACACACTTCCCGGAGCGGCCTTTTCGAGGACATCGAACTTTTCGACGAAGAACCACTGGTGGCACGCAACAAAATTCGCCTGGTTGATCAGATAGGTAGAATGGATCGGTTTCGGACCGAAACGAAGATGAGACACCGTCTGGGATCCCGATTTCTTCGAATCATAGACAAAATAACCCTGGGCGTAGAATTCTGTTTCGCCACCGATAATCTTGATGGAGTTTTTATTTGCGCCGACGGTACCATCCGCACCGAGGCCGTAGAACATCGCGCGAACCACTTCCGGCGGTTCAATATCGAACGATGGATCGTAGTCGAGGCTCGTATTCGTCACGTCGTCCACGATACCGACAGTGAAGTGATTCTTCGGTTTCTCCTTCTTCATTTCGTCGAAGACCGCCTTCACCATAGCCGGAGTAAATTCTTTGGATGACAGTCCGTATCTTCCGCCGATAATGCGCGGTTCGCTCTTAAGCGCGAGCTTCCCGGAAGCTCTGGACTCCGCGATAGCGGTCACGACATCAGAATAAAGCGGCTCACCTGTCGCGCCGGGCTCTTTCGTTCTGTCGAGGACGGCGATTTCTTTCGCTGTCTTCGGAAGAGAGTCGATGAACGACTCGATGGAGAACGGTCTGAAGAGCCTTACCTTCACGACCCCGACCTTCTCTCCTCTTGACGTGAGATACTCGACGGTTTCGTGAACTGCTTCGGCGCCGGAACCCATTATAATTATGACACGCTCCGCGTCCTGCGCGCCGACATACTGGAACAGCTTATACTCACGTCCGGTTACATTCGCGAACCGATTCATAACGGACTGCACAATTGCAGGGCAAGCCTCATAAAACTTATTTACGGTCTCACGAGCCTGAAAGAACACATCAGGATTCTGGGCCGAACCGCGAAGGACCGGATGATCAGGAGAAAGAGCGCGCTGCCGGTGCTGGTCGATGAGCTCATCGGTCATGAGAGAACGCATTTGCTCATCGGTAAGCTGCTGAATTTTGAGGACCTCATGAGAAGTTCTGAAGCCGTCGAAGAAATGAAGGAACGGGACGCGAGCCGCGAGCGTTGCGGCCTGGGCGATGAGAGCAAAATCATTCACTTCCTGGACTGAGTTTGACGAAAGCATCGCGAAACCAGTCGACCGAGCCGCCATCACGTCGCTGTGGTCTCCAAAAATGGAAAGCGCGTGCGCCGCGACAGTTCGCGCCGCGATATGAAAAACCGTAGATGTAAGCTCGCCCGCAATCTTGAACATGTTCGGTATCATAAGCAGTAGACCCTGCGACGCCGTGAACGTCGTCGTAAGCGCTCCTGCCTGCAACGCTCCATGAACAGCTCCGGAGGCTCCACCCTCACTTTGAAGCTCTGCCACGAGTGGTATCGACCCCCACAAGTTAGGTCTGTTCTGAGCTGACCATTCGTCCGACCACTCTCCCATCGGCGACGAAGGCGTGATGGGATAGATGGCAATAACCTCGTTAAGTTTATGCGCGACGAAAGCAGCAGCCTCATTCCCGTCTATTGTCGCAACGGTTCCGGGGAGATCTGACTGTTTGTCAGTCTTCCCGGCTGTATTCTCTTCAGCCATTTCGGTTCCTTCTTTTTCAAAATGCAAAGTGTTTTCTAAACTGGACGTTCAGAAATTCTGCAATATCGGTGCCGGAACCAGTCTTTGCTTACTCGTTGATTTGCTGGCAGTTATGTAGCCATCGAGATCACGGAATACATCGAAGAGCGGTAAACTGCCCCAAAATAGAGGAAAGGTGGTTAGGTGAATTCTGCCTCCTGAAAGTGAAAGCAGTACCAACGTGTAAAAACTTCGGAAGGAATCAAAAACTTTTGACGAAAAAAAAGCCCCGCGAGAAGCGGGGCCTTGTAAGGATTCAACAGTGCCTTGTCAAAGTTGCTGAGCGTGATAAGGCTAAGATCTTCAGAAGTTATATCTAGCTCCGAGTTGCATCTGCCAACGGGAGTAGAAAGGATCGGGAGACCAAGGGTGCCCGCTCGATGGGAGAGTAAGCTGGAAAGTAGGCTGCCCTGCCGAATTCTTCCCTTCATAATTCATCAATTCATAAGTACCGTACGGAACTGTCTCGACATATCCCCAACTGTGATTGAGAAGGTTAAGAACATTTAGAATGTCGAGCGTGAACTCAATGTTCTGCCCGTCAATAGTCGGGATGTCCTGCGCGAGGCGCAAATTGAGCTGACCATCCCACGGAGATCTTCCACCGTTGCGCGGGACGATCTGACCCTTGTATTTGCTGAGATACGGATCGCCATTGATGTATTTGGCTAACTCAGTGTAATCCGAAGCAGGAGCAGGGACCCAGGATCCACTTTGTTTTACCACCAGGTTTATGTCGCCACCCGGGGCCGGATATTTCGGAACATAAACAAGATCGTTCACCTTGGAGCCGTCGCCGTTCACGTCGCCATAATAGATGTATGAGAAGGGACTGCCCGACATTCCCGTGTAAAAGAGAGAGAGCGTGGTGGCGAAGCCGTGAGCGTACTGTACCTCCTCGGAGACCGACAGGACGACTCTGCTGGGGACCGAGAAATCCGAGACCGCGAGAGGCGGATTGTTTGGATTTCCCCCGATCGGGTTGTAGTACCATTGAGAATATGCCTGACTGGATGTCACGGCGTTCTGATCGTAGGCCTGACTGAACGTGTAGGACAAGTCAAGGAAGGCCAGATCGTTTATTCCTTTGTCACCGAGCATCTGAAAGATACCTTCTGCGAACTGCCTGTGAAGAGACGCAGTCAGATCGTACTCGTAAGGTTTGTTTGTATTTGTCATATAGACAACCCGCGTGAAGGCGCTATCCAACAACCCACTATAAAGCGGCCTTCCGCCCAGACCGACATAATTATCGTGTCCGGCGAGGGGAACTATATTGAGGTTCTGATACATCACATCGTTTATCGATTGAGTAAACAATCCTTCCAATGTGCCGACAAAACCAAGCGGAAGCGCATGATCCACAGCGAGGTCGACTCTGAACACTTGAGGCATCTTGAAGTTCGGAGATGTCATGTCGACTTCGGTAGTGGTGATTGGAACGAGTGCAGTATCGGTCCCACCGGCAACAGGCTGGGTAAGAGGATTTGGGTCGAAGAACCCGGGTGGGAGCCCCCTCGTAACATCGAGGCGGTTGATGTCCACGCCGGTGTTGCTGTACTGATTGGAAATCCAGACGTAAGGGACACGCCCGGTGAACACGCCAGCTCCGCCGCGTACCACCCATTGCCTGTCGCCATTGATGTCCCAGTTCCATCCAAGGCGGGGAGACCAGAGCAACTCGGTCTTCGGAGGCTGATCGGTTCTCAATCCCATGAATGCGAAGGCATTGTCGAAGGTAGGGTTGTTGTATGGCTTCGTGGGGAACGTCGGAATATCGAGCCGGAGACCGTAGGTCAGTTTCAGGTTGGGGATTA
>JAJYGB010000607.1 GCA_021785235.1 Bacteroidota bacterium | reverse complement strand
CAAGCTTTGCCCCGTGGCGACCTTTGAGATACGAAGCAGAGAAAATTACCGGCGCAACGAAGCCCTCCCACATGGACCCTGCTGTTTGGTTCAGAAGTATCGCCGGCGGATCGTAGAACTTCTGCATTTCCCCCGTAAGACCCCTCGTACTAAGCGTGTCGCCCTTCACCATTCCTGTAGTGATTAAAGCCGATATAAGAACCGCAATCATCTTCTAATTTCCTCGATTCAATTTCAACAACGAGGCAATCCGATACAAGGGCATTCGACAGCCTTAAAATAAATTAATTTTCGATGCTTTAGGTAATAATAGATAGGTATGGCGACTCACATCGATTGGACGTACTCAATCCGGATCGTGCGCAAACTCCCGGTCTTCTTCAAGTTCAGCAAGTTCTTGTAGTCGAACTCGACGGTGAACCCATTCCCCACGCTCCATTTTATTCCCGCGTTTAGATAACCGGGACCCGGTCTTGCCAACCCCGTAGTGTCCACCATGTTATCGTTCAGTCCGAAGTTGTATTCCGCCACGATGGATATATCACTTCCGATAGTCTTGTCTGCACCGACGTAGAAGTTAACGTTCCTGTTTCCGTCCCCGTTTTCAAGCGAGTAGTTTACCCCGCCGTGTATCCCGAGGTAGCCTAGCATGGTGAAATACTTGGAGGCCGCCGCAAAAAAACCCGGTGACTTATATAAATACCGGCTGTACTCGGGCACGTAGACATCCTTGCCCTGCGAATCGTACCCGAGAGTAAGAGCCGGGAAATCAGCAGTCTCATCGAGAAGTCTGAAACGTAAGTTCACGCCTGGAAGTTTGTTCCAGTCGACGGCTCCGGAACCTATCACGTTCGTACCACCGTAGCTAAGTCCGAATGTCAGTCGGTTGAAGGCTCCCGCCTCCAGGGACATGAGCACTCCACTCTGCTCGTAGAAATGGACACTCATCCCGATCATCCCGTTGTGAAGGATACCCGCAGTGGGCATGTCGATGAGATAACGTGACTCAACACCGGCATTGCTACCCGCGCTTCCGTTCAGGTTTCCGGCGAATACGGCGGATGACGTTAGAAGTACCAGTATAAGAGCCTTCAACTTCATTACGATCTCCTTTCAGAATTCATCTTCACCAAAGACTTTACGGATGTTCTTGGGCAGCTCAACCTTCTTCGGATCCTGCTCGAGTTCGGTCTGACTTTCGCTCCTCATTTCTGGAGCCCGGACCGAAGGAGCTCTCCCTTCCGCCGGCGGAACAGCCTTCTCCGCGTACCCGTCGGAAGTGTCGATGAGTTCACGCACTTCTTTCAGCAATTCGGAGCCGTCATATAGAAGAAGTTTGCGATCCTTGTAGACAAATTCTCCGTCCAGCATGACGTCTGAAACATCCGAGTCAGAATAATCCTCGATAAGTGCGCCCGCGGCTTCCCGCGGCGACAGCTTCTCCAGCCTTCTGGCGGACAGCTTCCTCGCGTCGATAAAGGCCAGGTTGGCTACCTTGCCGGGTTCGATGCTTCCGAGTTTTGAACTCATGTTGAACAGCTCGGCTCCCGCCCGCGTCGCGCTTGCCAAAGCATCGGAAGGATCACTCCCGAGCTCGAGAAGTTTCTTCATCTGGACAAAGAGACCGGGTGTCTCCCAGTTCGAACCTATCGCGAAATTGCCATAGACATTGCGTATGGATTTGAAAGTCTGGGGATTCAGCCTGTCCGGGATCAACACCACTTTTGCCCCGCCGGTTTTGGCGACCTTCAGAGATGCTGGCGGGGTACCGTTCAGTCCTACCAATATCGTGGAACTATTAAGAATCCTGCTTTTCTTCAAGAGTTGGATGATGCCCGAATTGAAATTGGACTTAGTGAGCTCGATGTCTTCCGCATCCTCGTCGGCGTGGGTCATAATCCATCCCGGCGAGTCGGCGTTGTTCCTCGCGACGGCGCTGAGGCCGAACAGCGTCAGATCTTTCTGGTAAGGAACAAAGACCCCAGACTTCAGATGCCGGTCGACGATCCTTCTCATGAAACTTATCTGCTGATCGCTCTCGGCGAACGCTACCGCGTCGACGCCGGTCAGCTTCACAGCAGAGTACATCCCTCTCGCCCCGACTTCATCTCCGATGACCGCGAACGCGATGGCGCTGACTCCGCTCTGCAGGGCGCTGAAAAAGGTGAGATGATACATCTTCTCGTAAAACGCCTCGTCCTGAGCATCAAGGGAAGATTCAAGTTTGAGGAGCTGCTCGGTCCTCCATTGAGAAATCGGGACCTTTGGCTCGACGAACCTGCATATCAAGGACTCCGGATGAAAGTGTGCATTGAAGAGAGTGGGGAAAACTATTTTCTCGGAGGCGTCGACAATCTCTGCTTCGGGATACTTCCGCCGGAGACCTTCCAAGTCTTCCGAAATATCAACCACGAGGTTCGAGCGGATAGCGATATTGAAGAGACCCGCCCTATTGTCTTCATCGCACGCGAAACCATAGGCGCCGGCTATAATCTTTGTCGAGCTCATCACCACTCCTTCATTCACTGAGCATACAGGAACTTCGCATCGTGCAGCTTATTGACACCATCTTTGTAAACAGCAAACTGGAAGCCCTTCCTTATCGCGGCACCACCGACTTCACCGCGCTTGTCCAACGCAATATAAGCAAGTTGGAATGTTTTATCAGCCTTAATTTGCTTTGAGTGGACTTCTATTGCCCTCTTTATGGCGGTTTCACAGGCCTCCTGCGGGCTCTGGCCGTTCTTCATGCTCTCGACGACGAGGAAACTCCCCACGATCCGCATGTTAGCCTCGCCCACTCCGGTCGAGGTGGCGGCGCCGACTTTCCCGTCGACATACAATCCCACACCAATGATCGGAGAGTCTCCGATCCTTCCGTGTATCTTCCACGCCATTCCGGAAGTGGAGGTCCCGCCGCTTAAACGTCCCTTCTTATCCATGGCCAGCAAACCGATCGTATCGTGGTTGTCCATAAGGTCGTTCATGTCGTGCGGTCCGACCCAGTTATCCTGGTTGCTCATGTTTTCCTTCCAGTTGAGCCAGGTTTCCCTCGACTCATCGGTCAGAAGATCAACCGGTTTAAAACCGTGGGCGAGCGCGAACTCGTAGGCTCCTTTGCCTGAGAGCATGACGTGATTCGTTCGCTCCATGACTTTCCGGGCGACACTCACGGGGTTCTTGATTCTTTCTATGCAGCCGACCGAGCCGCAGTTCATCCGCCAATCCATGATCGCCGCGTCGAGCGTAACCTTCATGGTCTCATCCGGCAGACCGCCGTATCCTATGCTCGTTATCGTCGGGTCGTCCTCCACCACCCAAATGCTTTTCTCGACGGCGTCGAGAGAGTTAGAACCATCGTTCAGCATTTTCCATGCGGTCTCGTTCGCGCGAAGGCCGAAGTTCCAGGTTGATATGACGACAGGCGCAGACACTTTTCCTCCTTTTTGTGGAGTTAGATTTGGCAGACCGAATTTCGAGGCGGCATAAGTACCAACACCGGCAACCGCACTCTTCTTTATGAATTCACGCCTTTTCATTTTGACACCTTGAATGTAGTTGTTCCATCTTTTTTGTCCTCCAGCATCACGCCGATGTCTTGCAGCTCAGTGCGAATGGAATCCGCCAACTTGAAGTCTCTGTTCTTTCGGGCATCCGCGCGCATTTTGATTAGTAAATTGACCAGTTCTGTTTCAACATTTTTACCGGAACTATCCCGGTTCTCGGAAGGAATTATACCGAGCACGTCTCCCGCCAACGTCCTCGTGAAGGCAGAAAGCAACGTCGCAAAATCTGACGTCATGGCCGCACCCGAAGCGATGAGGGAATTGATGTCCTTAAACATATCGAAAAGCACGGCGATCGCAGACGGTGTGTTGAAATCGTCCGCCATGGCCGCGAACCACTCATTATAATATCTCCGAAGATTTATCGGCTCCTCCGGAAGGTTGTCGAAATCGATTTTCGCGGCAAGATCGGCTCCCATCTCCTCCAACTGACGCATCAC
>JAJYGB010000466.1 GCA_021785235.1 Bacteroidota bacterium | reverse complement strand
TCTCACCTCTATTTGCTATTAGTATCTTATTAAACAATAGTTGCCTCAGATTTCGGATTGCGGATGGCGGACTTCGAATTTACAATTCGCAATTCGAAATCCGAAATTCGAAATTTTGAAGAAGGTCTAATCAAGCCGGCTCTACCAGGAAAAGAGGCTGGTTGTATTCAACAGGTTGTCCGTTCTGGGCGAGGACCTGAACAACTTTGCCGGCGATATCCGATTCTATCTCATTCATAAGTTTCATCGCTTCGATGATACAGATGACTGTGCCGGGCTGAACCGATGATCCGACCTGGACATACGGATCGGCGTTTGGCGCTGGAGCGCTGTAAAATGTGCCGACGATCGGCGAACGCACCTCATGATATTTCGAGCCTTCCGCCTTCGGTGCGGCGGCTGGCGCTGCCTCCGGCACCGCGCTTGCGGATTGAGCCGGAGCCGGCTGAGCGTAAACCGGTTGCTGAGGGATTAATTGAGGGACCGGAGCCGCCGAGGAATTGTGGCGGGCCTTGCTTACTCTTATCTTTGAGCCTTCCTCCTCAATCTCTATTTCGTCTACGCCGCTCTCGTCAACAAGTTTGACGATCTTCTTGATGTAGTTAAGGTCCATTTGGTCTCCGATGCTAAGGTGTCCAGTCCCGTTGCCGGGAAGTGTATGGATGAAAAGAAAAAACCGCGAAGATCTCCTCTCCGAGCGCCACGCCCGATTCGATAGAGGGATCGACCGGCTAAGCTACTTCACACGCTCGACGTAGGCGCCGTTGCGCGTGTCCACTTTAAGAACTTCCCCTTCGTTTACGAAGAGAGGAACGTTCACGGTCGCACCCGTTTCCATCTTCGCCGGCTTCATGACGTTATTCACACTGTCGCCCTTAATACCCGGCTCCGTTTCCACGACTCTCAAACTAACGAAAATCGGAATTTCAACGGCGGTGATCTCCGAACCATTGAAGGAAATCTGCACGTTCTCATTTTCCTTGAGAAACTTGCTTCCTTCGCCGACAACTTCTTCCGGCACCTGTATCTGTTCGTACGTTTCGTTTTCCATGAAAACAAGCAGATCGCCGTCCCGATATAGGTACTGGTACGTACGCTGCTCGATCCTGACAACCTCTATGTCCTGTCCCGCCCGAAACCTGTTCTCAATCACCTGTCCGGTCTTAATGTTCTTCATCTTCGCCCGAACGAAGGCGCGCCAGTTGCCCGGGTTCACATGCTGAAATTCCACGATTGTCCATAAATCGTTATTGTAACGGATCGTCAACCCCGGTCTGAAATCTGAGGTACTAGCCATAATCTCCCATAAATCTTGGTGTTTTGTGATTTTTGCTTAAAAATATAGTTTCGGAGCCGCCAAGAATCAAGGAAACGGGAAGATAGCTGGCTATGGCACTCGTACCATTTGAAAACCAGAAGACGACACCCCAACTCCTCAAACGGTCCGATTGAAATGACCTGGTTGAGCAATTCTGTGAGGGAGTTGGCGGGCGAACAGACCTTATGCGGTCAGACGGACTCGGTATATGCTTTAAACTCCAACCCCTTCAATTCACCTCCACCTGCGCCGACATGATGAAATTTCAAAACGCAAGCACCAGCCCATGGGGTGCTGCTGTGGGATCCCGCCTGCGAAAGAGGCCACGTGTGTGAATTAGACCAGAAATTCGCTCGACAATATTTTTGCAAATGGATGACAATGATCTCCCGGTTAGAGACTAGATTCTGGCATGATTGCTTGCTTCCGTGACAGACAGCTTCGGAAGGCAATAGAATGACGATCCTTAGGTCTTTCAAATATCGCACCGTGATTCATAGAGGCACTAGCGCTTCTTGCATCCCGGAATCTATTTGTTCAGAATTGAAGCTCTCAAAACTCCCTTTTGGGAAATGGAACTGCGTGTGAATCAGCGTTTTGGTCGCCATTTTGAAATATAACAGACAAACACTCCGAGCGAGCGAAATGATGCCTGGTCTAGTCTCATCTCGCCGCACGGTAATTCTTAATTGAAAAAGAGGGGGAAACATGACTTGGAAGATTACATCCAGGGCTCTGATCGTGATGATTCTGTTTGTCACGACATCATTCGGTCAGAACAAGACAATTACTCTTCTCCATCTAAACGATACTCATTCAAATCTGTCGGCGCTCGGTCCTCGGACGGCGCATCTCCAGGGAACAGTTGGAGGCATAGCGCGTGCCGCCACAGTTATCGAGATGACTCAACGATTCGACCGGAACACCATTGTCCTTGATGCAGGCGATCTTTTCATCGGCGACATCTTTTTCAACGTCACTTTCGGCGTCCCGGAACTGAAGATGCTAAGAAATCTTGGTGTCGATGCGATGACTGTCGGGAACCATGAATTTGACTTGGCTCCGGCAACCCTACTTTCATCGCTCACCGAGGCGTTCAAAGGAGGAGGTTTTCCGCTCCTTTCGGCAAACACGGTGCTGGATGCGCCCGAAGTTCAGCCGCTGAAGAAGTACATCTTACCCTACACCATCAAAAAGGTCGAGGGGGTGAAAATCGGAATATTCGGACTTACAACGCCAGAGACCAATATTCTTTCTCAACCGAGTCCTGCGTACATCGACACCAATTTCGTCGAAATCGCCGCCGCCATGGTGCAGAAGCTGAAGAGTCTCAACTGTTCCGTGATCATTCTCCTTTCACATCTCGGTTTCACGTATGACCAGGTGGTCGCTTCGCATGTGCCGGGAATTGACTTCATCATAGGTGGACATGACCACTACGTTTTTGAGCACCCCGTGCCAGTCGCGAATCCACTGGGAGACACCACATTCATCATGCAGGCCGGCGCCTTCTATCAGTAAATTGGAAAACTCAGATTCGGGGTAAAGCAGGGCAGAGTCCGCATAGTGGATTACGATCTGATCCACCTTGACAGGTCGATTCCGCAAGATCCGTTCATAGCGCTGAAGGTCAAGATGCTTGAAAAACAGATCGAGGCGGTGTATGGTCCAATGTTCACAAAGAAAATCGCTTACGCAACCGGTGATTTCCCCCAGATAGCCGATTCCCTTCTCAATCCCGGCAACCACGACACGCCCGCCGGCAATCTGGTGACGGATGCTTTCAGGGCTTACACGGGCACCGACATAGCGATCACAGCCGACGGGGCCTTAGCCGAGCCGTTGTACCACGGCCCGCTCGTCGGTGACGATATCTTCCGCCTTGTGGGGTACGGTTTCAATACGGACAACGGACTTGGCTACAGGCTGGCGACGTTTGAGATAACGGGACTGGATCTGATCAAGGGAATTGAGTTCGGACTCAGCAGCATCGAGTCGAGCGACGCGTTCTTCATGCAGGCTTCCGGTATGTCATATTGTTACGCGGTTGACCAGCCGGCCGGATCAAGAGTAGTGGGAGTTCAGATCGGTGGAGTGGATATTGATCTGACAAAAACCTACACCGTCACTTCAAACGAGTTCATCCTGGCGGTTCTGAAAGACTACGTCGGACCGATGATAGGGTTGACTGTAAGCAATCCGAAAGTGCTGCAGGGTATCGCAGAGTACTCCGTTGTAGAAACTTATGTGAAGACGTTGGGTACAATAAGTCCGGCCGTCGAAGGGCGGGTCACCGCGATACAGACTGAGTCACCATCGATGAAACGAACTCAGCAGTCGGCTACCGTCGCGAAGGAATTCTACCTCGCTCAGAATTATCCAAATCCCTTCAATCCCACGACGACAATAAGCTTCTCGCTTCCGAAGTCGACGTTTGTGACCGTCAAAGTATATGATATTCTCGGAAGAGAAGTCGCAACGCTGGCGGCGGGTGAATTAGGGGCAGGAATACATGCCCTAATCTGGAACGCAGACCGATTCGCCAGCGGAGTTTACTTCTGCCGCATCGAAGCAGGGCAATACCACGTCTCCAAGAAAATGATATTGATGAAGTAGTCCGTACAACCTACTGCCTGGCCCGCCTGGAGAAGTGATGTCCCGGGCGGGCCTAATTCGGCTCTGAATAAT
>JAJYGB010000530.1 GCA_021785235.1 Bacteroidota bacterium | reverse complement strand
TTCGCAAAATTCACCCACCGCTCCAGCCTGTAAAGCGGGTGGGCATGGAGAAGCAGATCGATCCTCGGAAGTATCCTGAAAGCCCGGGCAAATGCACTGTCCCGGTCCTTGAAGTCCTTTTTCGTCTGGGCTTCGACCGCCAGGTTAAGCAGCGAGTCGACGGTATTGCCGGCATACTGTGCGGTGAGCTCAATGGCATCGTCCGTGTACAATTTGCTTCCCTTCAACGAATCGGCACAGGAGAGAAAGAGGTGGACGGCTTCGTTGAAATCGTCCGAGTATAGACCGCTATGATACGGGCGCAGTTCGGGGCCCCGCTGGTAGAAGAATGACGGAGCGCCCATCCCGCTCGAGTAAACCGATTTCAGCAGGTACTTCCATGCAAGCTTCATGTTCGCCGGATAAGCACCGTACCTTGACGTACAGTAACCGGCGATCCAATTTGCGAGGTCGAGCGGTTTGCCGACCCATCCCATATCGGTCAGTAATTCGTAGACGACCTCATTGTTCTCCGTTCCTTCCGGGGAGATTCCGAACCCAATGAGATTACCGTGTGCCGAATCGGATAGCATCTCGACGGGGTCGGCGGCGTAGAACGGGAGGTTTCCGAACATCTGGTTGTGGCCGCCGAAATTGTGGATAATGCTGTAGATACATTTCTTTCCATAGAACCCGACAAATTTCTTCCAGCCATGGAATGACTCGTTGGAGAGATCTATGATTATCATGCGGTTGTCCGGAACATCCCGGAGAAATGCCTTTACCGACGGCCTGTCCCAGAATTTCGCGTCGCTGTTGAACAACCAGCCCTGCATCACCCAAACCCCGTCAGAATCGCCCGCCGCGACGGAGTTGTAGATCGCTCTGCCGAAGTCTGAGAGCTCTTTATACCGGCCGTCTTTCGTGACCGGCACCGTCATCTCGTTGAAGGCATCGGCGAGATAGAAGTGCGTGGGACCGTAAAGCTTCCTGTACTCCCTTATGAACCTCTTCCCGATATCGACAAATTGTTTGGACAACGGTGAGAGCATGTACGTGCCATCATCCGGCGAGCATCCGTCCCACGGTTTCATCGCGATGACCTCTGTAGAAGGATAAAGCTTCGTTGCCGCCTTCGGAATGTAACCCGAAAAGCCCGGCACCACCGGACTCATGCCAAGCTCCCGCATTCGGTCCATGATTTTCTTCTGCAGTGCCTCGCTTTTTTCGATATAGCCTTGCGGGAGCGGCCCAGCATACCCATCGATGTTTCCCATTCTGTTCCACGGCAGGAAAGCGGGACCGGTGAAGAAGCCCGCCAGGTCGCTGGCGCTTAGCCCCAGTTGTTCCCACACTTTCTGCCAGACAGCCTCCTGTCCCACCATCGCGAGAGGCATGTTAATCCCGTGGAGCGCCATCCAGTCAATTTCCCTCTGCCACTGCTTCCAATCCCAGAAAGGAGTCGTATATCCGAAAGCACACACGTTGTAGTAAAGCCTGTACTCGTAAGGAGAAACGACACGTGCAAGTTTAAAGTCGGGTAGGTCTTTCGGCAGGTCGAGATGCTCCCCTTCCCACGTGTACTGGCTGTGGGTTGCGTTCCGGAGGTAGTAGTACACTCCCCTCGTCAGCGATATCGCGCTGTTACCTCTGACGGTTACAATTCCGTGGGCCGCTTCGACCTCGAAAAAGTCTTTTCCGCTGTCCGCCTTAACGATCTCCAGGCGAAAATCCTTTCTGTAGTCAGGCAGCACACGGCCAATGACACCATATGCGGCGGAGACCCCTCCGCGGCCTTCACTCCGGACATTGGTCGCGGCTCCCAAAGCGGGGATCACCAATACGACCGACAGGGTCATAATGAAGAGAGCGGTACGAATTCTCATCTGTCTTTCTCCTTGATTTTGGAACTCGATATTTTCACGGTGCTCGAGAAGCCCACTATTCACTCATCGACGGCGGCGCGTCACCTGGCGCGCTTCCCCATTCCTTGTTCGGCCTCGGACCCATGCGCAGATCGAGTGTCCCTCCGCCTTCAATATCCTGCTGAGTGAACCACGGCTTGTCCAGCGGCTTCCCGTTGAGAGTCGCGGACTGAATGTACTTGTGCCGTGCCGAAACGCCGTCGGCCTTTATGATGAATGTCCTGCCGTTGGCCAAGTGTATTGTGGTTTCCCGGAACAGTGGACTTCCGATGACATAATACGGATCACCGGGACAGAAGGGATAGAATCCCATCGCGGAGAAAACATACCAGGCACCCATTGCTCCCTGATCGTCGTCTCCCGGAATGCCGAGGGGTACATCGTTATACCAAACCTCCATTATTTCGCGGAGCATCTTCTGTGCCTTCCAGGGCTCTCCAGCGAAATCGTACATGTACGGTATGTGGAAGCTCGGCTCGTTGCCCTGGGCATAGTTCCCAATCAAGCCTGTCATATCCGGAAACTTCGCGAGGAATGTATATTTCCAGTCACCTCCATATTGCACCTCGAACAAGGAATCGAGCTTGTTCAGGAACGCCTCCCGTCCGCCAAACAGGTTGATGAGGCCGGCGACGTCGTGCATGACGCTGAAGGTATATACCCACGCGTTGCACTCAGAGAAGTAGTCGCGGCCGCCCGGCCCGCTCGGAAGGATCGGATTGAATCCTTTTACCCATTCTCCGTCGGCGGACCTAGGCGCCATGAAACCAATCGACTTGTCGAAGACATTCTTGTAGTTGTGAGCGCGCTTCAGGAAATATTCATAATCAGAAGTGTGACCCAACGCGTTCGCCATTTTCGCGAGACACCAGTCGTCATATGCCATCTCCAGTGTGACGGACACGGCCTGCCTTCTTTCGAACGGCTGCACCTCAGGAACCGTCTCCTTCTCACCCTTTTTCAGAGCCGGGAAGAACCCCTTCTCAAGGTACACAGAATCGAGGCGGGTCATCGGCCCGTTTCGCCACGGAAGCATCGTCGCCTTCATCGCCTCTTTCTTCATCGCCTCATACGCCTCGTTGACGTCAAAGTCGCGATATCCTTTGAAATATGTATCGGCTATGAGCACGTTCGCATGTTGTCCGATCATCGCGGGAAACTCCCCCCAGACCCTGGGGAAAAGCGGCAGCCATCCACCCTGCTCATACATTAGAACGTACGACTCGACTATGTCCTCCTGCTGCTTCGGATCTAGCAACAGCTGCAACGGGTGCTCGCATCTGAAAGTATCCCACAACTGGTCGTGCGTGTAGAAGTTCCGCCCGTGGCTTTCATGAACTTTGTGATCATAGCCGCTGTAGTACCGGCCGTCCTCGGTAATATTCATCATATTCTGTTCGGAGCGGTAGAGGGAGGTGTAGAATATGGTCTTTTGCTTTTCGGTCCCGCCGCCGAGCTCGATTTTGCCAAGAAGAGTGTTCCATGCCGATCTTGTCTCCTCTTTTCTCCGATCAAAGTCCCAGCCGTGAACCGCTTCGTTGAGGTTTTTCTCCGCCTGTTTGATGCTTATGAAGGATAGCCCCACCTTAACATCCACCGAATCCTTCCGGGAGCCGGCGAAAGTGAGCGTAAATCCGATCCTCTCCCCTTTTGCATGCCGCTGTTTATCGGGCATACCGTCATATTTCCAGGCCAACTGTTCTGAGAAGGGACGTGAGAATTCGAGGTAGAAGTAGTATGGCACGCCATGGATGGTTGTGGAACCCTCAACGACATTTCGAGTTGCCGCGCTCATTGAGCCCGTATCGTCCATCATGATACTCACGCGATTGATTTCATTCGCCGGGAAATCGAACCGATAGAAGATCGCGAAGTGTCCAACCGTGTACGATGCCTCGACGTTATAGTCTTCGAGTAGGCCTTCATAGTAATAGGGAGTCCGGGTTTCGAAGTCGCGGTCGAAACTCGAAGCAATCCGGTTCGGATCCGTGCTGACACTCCCTGTTGTCGGCATAATCGAGGCACCACCGGCAGGAAAACCGTAAATCTTGGTCGCGACATACGAATCGGTAATGCCGGGGTTCAACGATGGAGTGACCTGCG
>JAJYGB010000649.1 GCA_021785235.1 Bacteroidota bacterium | reverse complement strand
AACGGCGCGATGAACCTTTCATCGGCCCGAATCCGCCCGTAAAGATCGAGGGCGGCTGTCCGACAGCTCGATAAAGATTTTGCGAAGTCACTTCCCTTCACGAGAGGAAGCATCCTTTGCGTCGCCCACAATCCAACGGCAGATGCGCCCGCCCTTGAACATTCCAGACTTATTTCACCAAGATGAAGCTCCTCGGAGGTGAAGTACGTATAGGGAGAATCGTGCTTGTAGAACCTGGCGACCGTCGGATCATGAAACAGCACGCACCCGCAGGCGTATGGCTGCAAGCCATGCTTGTGCGGATCCACGACTATGGAGTCCGCCTCACCGATCCGGTCAAACACCGCGCGGGTCTCCTTCGTGAGATTATCAGCGAGCACAAAATAACCGCCGTAAGCGGAGTCGGCATGGAGACGAAATCCATATTCCTCGCGAAGTTCGAGTAGTTCACAGAGAGGATCTATGGCACCGGTGGCGGTCGAGCCTACGGTAGCGATCACCGTCCCTACGTCTCCGGCATCCAGAATGGGTTTCAAAGCGTGAATGTCCATTCTACCGCTACCATCGGAAGGGACGGACTGGAATCTCAAACCGAGGACGGCGCTGATCCTGGAATGCGTGTAATGCGCCTGCTCCGAAGCTACGATTTTCTTGCCGGGATTCATCTGACCAGCGACCCACAGCGCCTCGAGATTGGCCATCGTCCCGCCGCCGGTGAGATGGCCGAGATGAGTCTTCCAGCCGAACATATGCGCGATGTCGGCAACGGCTTCTTTTTCCATTCTGGAACTCGCGCGCCCGCCGTCGAGCGCATGGTTGTTCGGGTTGATCCACATCGAAAGCATGTAGGCCGCGCGCGCGATCGGATGAGGAGGCTTCAGCATTTGCCCAGCGTACAGCGGATGGAAGTATGGGTAGTTGTCCTGCATCCGATCGGCAACCTCCAGCATGACCTTCTCGAAGTCGCGTCTGTTGCCCGGAGCAACTTCAGTGGCGGGCAAACCTGCGAACCCCTTTTCAAGTCTGTCGAGAGCGGAACGGAGGATATCCAGGGTGTCTTTCTCAAAGGCAAATGAGGATCGGCTAACTTTTCGCACGCCAGGAATCTTATTACCGGCCCGCGTTCTCGGCCTCCCTCTTCCGACTTGCCTTGCGGCGTTCAGCGATGGATTATTTTTTTTACTGACGCGACCATTACTTTTCGCCATACCGGCCTCCGCTTCCTTCAGGATTGATTTCTGTCGGATAATTTAAGAACTGGAGCAGAGCCAAACCAACTTGCCCGCTGAAGAGTTGGGAGTAAGTCCAGTTGAAAGATCATACGGCGGAGGCAAAGGGACCATCTCTCCATTTATCAACTCGGGACGACTTTCGTCCCGAGCGACTAATTAGTTAAGAGATTAAGATGGCGGACTGGTCGGCCTTTTCTACGTTTAACGCTCGTCGCGTGTCACCTTGAGTATCCACTTAGTAACTGTGCTGAGCGCTCTCGGGGAAATCGCCTCCTTGATCATTCCGTACTCGAGCGGCGAACCGGTTTTGGCGGTCTGGAAGAGATGGTTGAGGCCTTTCATTTCTACAAGCTTGAAATTCCTGTTGCCCCCCTTCCGAAGCGCCTTCCGAACGGCAGGCATATTCTCCGCCGGAGGAACCTGCAGGTCCTTGCTTCCCCAGAGTGCAAGCACCGGGCACTTAACCTTCTCAAGCGCTGGTCGCGGATCGTAAGAAACGAATTCCCTGTACCAAGGCGAGAGCAGTTCCGAGACCGAGGCGTTTGCGGCAGCAGCCTGCTCTTTGTTTTCCTTTTCAAGGATATCTCTCAATTTGAGCGCTGCCCGAGCAGAATCTTTCTCCGTCCTGACAATAGTGAGAATCCTCCTCTCCAGGGCCAGCGCGGAATCGAGTGAACTCTTCTTCACTCCCGAGGCCTTATCTATCAAAGCGACCTGGCTCATTACGATTTTGTATCCCGGAACGCCTGGTCCTCCAAGCATAACGATGAAGGCAACGCTCTTTGAGCGGTCTGCGACGATCGGCGCAATCTCCGCCCCTTCACTATGACCGACAAGGCCTATCTCCTTGGGATCTACCTGCTTGACAGTCTTGAGGTACTCGACGCCAGCGAGCGCGTCAGAAGCAAATGCCAACGTCGTGGCAGCGCCATAATTTCCAGTGGACTGTCCGACGCCTCGCTTGTCGTAGCGTAGGACGGCAATGCCGTGTCGCGTCAGATAATCCGCTATCGCAAGAAATATCTTATGGCCCGCGATAGTCTCGTTGCGAGTATTCGGACCTGATCCCGCGATAAGGAGTACCGCCGGGAACCGACCGATGGAATTCGGTAACGTAAGTGTGCCGCCGAGCGCAACATTCCCTTCGCTGTTCTTGAACGTTACGTCCTTTGAAATATATGGCGCTCCTCTCAAACTGTCCGACGGGCTCGACCCGCCTGACCCCTCCTCTTTGGCGGGTTCGACATGAGGCGCGAAAAACAGTCCCGCGATTCGCGAACCTCTGTCGAAGACAACCTTCACATCTAATTTCGATTTGACGAACTGGCAGGTCACGATCACTATGTTATACCCATTGAAATCAAACGAAGTGTCGCTGAGTTCTTCCTGCAACTTTCCGGTTTGCTTGATGAGCGAAGTCCAAATCGCGCGAAGCCTTGATTCGGGAGCAGCCTTTTTCATAGTGCTGTCAAAGTTGGAAGTGACTTGGAAGTATTCTCCTTTATTGAGAAGCCCGATGACCTTTCGAGCGGTCTTCACGTTGGCACCGTCCGATGCCATCGATCTGACCGGAACGATCAATATCATAGCAAAAAGAGTTATCGCCATTAACAAATAGTTCTTCATTTCTCAATTCCCGCTTTCCTGTTCTGTGTGTCTGATGGTTCTATGACAGCCATTATCGACGGTCCGTAAAGTTCGCCACATTAGATGCCTGGCTGGCCTCACGCCGTCCTTTTCGAATTCAGGATTTTAGCCCGCCTGGCTGCCTGTCTTCTGCAGCTTTTTGAAAATAAAAAACGAATATGCGTATGGAACAATTGCCGCAACAATTAAAACGTACAGCCCTAACAAAGGCCTTAATTTCAAAGATACAAACACGATATAAACGATCCCCGCGAGAGTAAATAACCAGCCTCCCAATATGTGTGTCTTCTTCCAGACCATCTCCGATGAGATCGACCACGGTGACCTTATTCCGAAGAACCAATTCTGCGGCACCTTGGGCATATAATTGCCCATCACGATGAAGAGGAGCCCGATCGCTATGCCGAATACGTTTACGCTCAGTATTTTGTCGTGCGCTCCTTTCAGAGTAATTAAGAAAATCACCGCCGTGAAGACGAGGACGACATCCCGCAATCTCAAAATCACATTAAACCTGGGCTCGATCTTTTTCTTCAGTGGATCGAAAAACGGAAGGAAGGTCAGCAATAAATAGACAAGCAAAAAAGGAAAGAGACCCGCGATGAAGAAGATCGGCTTTGTCATCCATCCATCCGGCTTTCCGTTCAAGCCAAAGTGACTCGGCACCACGCTTGGCAAGAGCGGGTAGTAATATGCTCCGACGATAACCATAGCAATAAACAGACACCAGGGAAGTATTTCGCGTTTCCAGCTTAGCTTCATTTTGATTTCCCCTTCTTGGTGAGTGAAGCCATGTATTCAAGTGCCATCTCAAAAATTGTCATGTTGAGCGAATATCGGATAAACTGTCCTTCGCGTGCAGTCTCCACAAGCTCCGCTCGTTTCAATATGTCGAGGTGATGTGAAAGAGTAGGCTGACTCACTTCTATCCGTTGAAGAAGTTCGGAAGGAGTGAGGTCTTCGCTCCGTAGATTTTCAAGAACACGTCTCCTTGTGGGATCACTCAGCGCGGCAAATATGACACCAACGTTTTTCATCTCGATTACAAAATTATATATGTAGAGTAATACATATATCGATACAAGTCAAGACAAAAAGGCGCCGCTTGCTTTGAACTGTGGCTTGGATGGTG
>JAJYGB010000274.1:674-4013 GCA_021785235.1 Bacteroidota bacterium | reverse complement strand
TCGGCCTCCCCGAGGCTTTCGCTCCACGTCGAGGGGCAGGTGGACACCCTCGTGGAGTTCGGCATAGAAGCGTCTGGCTCTGTTTTGCATCATGAGTTCACGCTCGTGACTGACTCGCTGAGGGGTAAAGTTTACGGTATACCACTAGTGAGCGAATCGCCGGTACATATCTCGTATTCCCCCGAGACATTTTCGATTACTCCCGCCACCTTTCTAGCCGGCATGGGAAGTGAGGACAGCGGTTCAGATCCAAGAGTGACTGTCAACGGTTCGTACTCGCTGCAAACCGGCGCAAATCTCCACTTCCTCTTCTCGGATTTTGGCCTCGGTTCGATACAGCAGATCGCTCGCTTGGACACAAACAATCTCAAACTCAGCGGAAGTGTCAGTGGTCGTGCCGATTTGGACAACGTGAGCGATACAACGGTGCTCTCGCTGGACTTCTCAGGAAAGAACGTAGGGTACAACGGTTCAATGGCAAAGCGTTTCGAGGGAAGCCTTGAGCTGAGCGGCCAGGTGATGTCTATCAATGTCGAACTCTCGAAGAACGATGATTCCAGCCGGTATTCCCTCACGCTCATCGGTACCATCCCTTTGTCGGCGCGGTCACACGGAGAATTGCACCTGGATATGACTGCCGACTCGCAGGATGTTTCCTTCCTGACTCCCTTCATGACCGGTGTCGATGACTTCGGAGGTACTCTTTCCGGCAATATGGCAATTACTGGCAGCTATTCCTCACCTGAAATGAAGGGGAAACTTGTACTTGACGACGGCAGAATTCGCCTCGCCGCTAATGAGGTCGACTACCTCTACACTGCAACGATAATCGGTGAGGGAAATAAACTGTTCTTTTCGCCGCTTGCTGTAATGAATTTGCCCGGACAGAATGGCGGAACCCTTCAAGCTAACGGATCGATCACGATAGGACGGAATACCATAGAGAAATTTGACCTGGTCCTGGATGGCTCACTCCTTGTTCTGAACTCTACAGCCAGGAGAACACTGAAAAGCATATATGGCACGGCAACCGTTGGGGCCGGGAAACAGGGATTGTTGCTCGGGGGAAGTCTCGATAGACTTATGCTCTCCGGAACGCTGAATATCCAGTCGGCGGATCTCACTCTGCTGCCGATGCGGACCAAGGAGGATGTTGCCGCGCAGGAAATAATTTATCATTTTCCCGAGAACCATAAGGAAAATAAGGGATCGGACCACAATCTCGAAGCTTCCGTCGTTCCTACTCCTCCGTCGTCCGGAAGTATCCTCGACAGCCTGCGTTACGACGTGGAAGTCGAAACAAAAGACAATGTGAATCTCCGGATGATATTCAATCCGGTGACGAATGAAGAGCTTAGTGCCGTATTGGGCGGCCGGCTTCACCTCTCGAATATGTCCGGCAGTATGGAATTGACGGGGGATGTTAGCGTCCAGAATAGTTCTTACTACAATTTCTACTCTAGGCATTTCGCAGCTTCCGGTCGCCTCAGTTTCACGGGTAATCCGCTGAACCCGACTCTTAATATAACCGCGCAATACCAGGGGGAACACACCGATACAAGCAGTACGACAGGCACCGGCAGGACGGAGAATGTCGTCGTCCAGCTGGGAATCAGCGGCACGTTCAATAGGCCGAACCCGCCTGACATTTCGATGACGCGTGATGGAATTCCGTACCAGGGCGACGCGCAGACGAATGCGATATCGTTCATACTTACAGGCCAATTCGCCGACGAACTGACCTCTCCGCTCAAACGGACCGCCGCGGATAATCTTTGGAGCCAGGCAGGAGCAGGCATACTGACCGCGGGCACTTCCATTCTGTCCGGGGCTATGACAAACTTTTTCAGCCGCGAGTTTTCGTTCATACGGAGCGCGGAATTACGTTACAGCTCCATTTCCGGTCTTACCAACCCGGACGTCGCGATAACGACACAGTTTGGTAAGGCAACGGTCAGGGTGGGAGGCCAGTTCAGCGACATAAACAACACAGAAGTCAATCTGGACTATCCAATTGCCGATCTACTCGGAAACATGCTTTACCTTCAACTGTCCAGAAAAGTGGGATTGAACAACCGCAATTATCAGCGGGAAGCGGTAAACGCCCTGAAGCTGATGTACCAGATGAGCTTTTGATAGTGCCGTGGCACGAGGCGCTGCGAGAGACCACCGCGCCGTGATCGCACAGAAATTTCCCCGGGGGGTTACTTCACCCTTATGTTGGCTCCCGTCTCGTTGAGTGCTTCTTCGTATAATTTTTCGTATTGCGGGACGATCAGTTCTACCCTGAATTTCTCGACCGCCCTCTTCCTCGCATTCTGACTGAACAATTCCAGCTTTCTATCGTCACTGAGCAGCTCCGTGGCGTATTTCGCCATTCGTTGCACGTCTCCAAGCTCGGCAATGTATCCAGTCTCTCCGTGAACCACGAGCTCAGGAAGTCCACCAGCGCTCGACGATACGACAGGGACGCTGCAGGCCATGGCCTCCAGCGCGGAAAGGCCGAAGCTTTCGGACTGGCTCGGCATCAGCATCAGGTCCGACGCGGAGAGAATTTCCGGTAGCAACGTCTGCTTGCCTAAAAACCTGATATCGTCGACTATACCGAGCTCGCGCGCCAACCGCTCGCATTCTGACCTGTCGGGTCCGTCACCCACGAGGACGAGCTTGCTCGGGACCGAGCGCCGCACCATGTCAAAAATTCTTATGACATCAGGCACCCGCTTGACGGTCCTGAAGTTCGACACATGGACGAGTATCTTTTCGCCGTGCGGCGCGAATTTCTCCCTGAACTGGCAGTTCTCCTTCCGGCTGAATTTTTCGACATCCACGAAATTCGTAATGACCTGGATTTCCTTTTCGATGTTGTACATCGTGTAGGTTTTCATCTGAAGGAAACGTGAAACGGATGTCACGTAGTCGCTCTGCTCTATCGAGAATTTGACGAGAGGGAGAAAGCTCGGTTCGAGCCCGACGAGCGTAACATCGGTGCCGTGCAGGGTAGTGATGACCTTAATGTCCTTCGTCGGCGCGAGTATCTGCTTGGCAAGAAAGGCGCTCGTGGCATGCGGGATGGCGTAATGTACGTGAAGAATGTCGAGGTCGTGATACTTCGCCACGTCTATCATCTTGCTTGCAAGGGAGTCGGTGTACAGGGGAAAGTCGAAAAGTGGATACTGCGACATCTCCACTTCGTGATATAAGACGTCGCCGACTATGTTGTCGAGACGTGCGGGAAGGGCGTAACTGATGAAATGTATCTGGTGTCCCCGCTGCGCGAGTGCCTTCCCGAGCTCTGTCGCGACGACACCGCTTCCACCGTAAGTTGGGTAACAGGTT
>JAJYGB010000274.1:0-664 GCA_021785235.1 Bacteroidota bacterium | reverse complement strand
GGAGAGTTCGGGAATGCGCACCGGCAACGCATAGCTGATGAAGTGGACGTCATGCCCGCGCGCCGCCAACTCCAGGCCGAGTTCCGTGGCGACGACACCGCTTCCACCGTAAGTTGGGTAACAGGTTATTCCGATCTTCAATTGTATTCCTCCTATGGAAAATTAGCCGTCTTTGTCAAACCAAACAATAGCATTCGCCTGGCTCATTCCCTGAAGCACGACACGCTCGTTCCAGGCTTTGTATGAACGTCGGTTATTTCGAGCTTTTCTCCCCGGATTTCTCGATAGGGTAGCCTTGCCTTATCCAATTATGCTCGAAGTCCGATGGGATGTAAAGCACTTTGACGTTCTTGAAGCCGAGCTTTCGCACTGTATCGAATGCCGGCTGGATGTTGGGGCATTCGGTCCAGGGACAGCAGCCGCAGTACAGTACGATTTCTTTGTCTCTGGGGACATTTCTCACGGCATTCTCCAATCTCGTTATGCCGTCCGGTCTGGACGCGGGCCCGGCCCAGATGGAACGGTCAATGTGTCCGCCCTGGTAGAGGAAGTCGAAGCCGACCTGAAGCACGAGCGGCTTCATTTTGCCGGAGAGCAATTTAATCAATTGTTCCGGCTTGATGACGTCGCTGGAGGTCAGCTGGCCGTTTTTTGGAGCGGCGTT
>JAJYGB010000109.1 GCA_021785235.1 Bacteroidota bacterium | reverse complement strand
GGCACCGATTTCAGAGGCGATCCCTCGAGCGCCCTTCTCGAAGTCCTCGATCCTGAGCAGAATTTTTCGTTCAGCGATCATTACCTTGAAATTCCGTTCGACCTTTCCAAGGTGATGTTCATCGCGACGGCGAACATGCTGGAGCCGATACCGCCCGCTCTGAGAGACAGGATGGAAATCATAGAGATCCCCAGCTACGTCGACGACGAGAAACTGCATATAGCCAGGAATTTCCTAGTCCCGAAGCAGATAGAAGAGCATGGGTTGAAGGAGAAACAGATTAAGTTCACGGACGAGGCAATTCACTTCCTGATCTCGGGCTATACCAGAGAGGCCGGCGTCCGAAGCCTGGAGCGCAAGATAGCCGACGTCAGCAGAGGTGTGGCGATGGAAGTGGCCGCCGGTGAGAAGAAACAATTCACCATCGACCGCGAAGCTGTCGTGAAGTATCTCGGCAACCAAAAGTTCTTTCTCGAAGTATCGGAGAGAATAAACAAACCGGGGATAGCCACCGGGCTTGCTTGGACTCCGGTCGGCGGCGACATACTCTTCATCGAAGCGACGAAGATGAAGGGTAAGGGAAGTCTGATCCTCACCGGACAGCTCGGTGAAGTCATGAAGGAGTCTGCCCAGGCGGCCTTGAGTTTCATCGGGGCGAACGCCGAGGCTCTCGGCGTGGAACCTGACTTTCGCGAGAAGTACGACATACATGTCCATGTTCCCGCCGGCGCTATACCCAAGGACGGCCCCTCGGCGGGGGTAACGATGCTAACGGCGCTTGTGTCGCTCCTGACCGGCAGACTTGTTCGTAACGACCTAGCGATGACGGGCGAAATAACGCTCAGAGGAGCGGTCCTCCCCATCGGAGGCGTGAAGGAGAAGGTAATCGCCGCGGTGCGATCCGGCATAAAAACGGTGATCCTTCCGAAAAAGAATGAGCACGATTTAGACGAGGTTCCCCCGCACGTCCGAGACGAGCTCAAGTTCAAGTTCGTGAGCGAGATGCCCGAAGTGCTCGGCTTCGCTCTTCGACCAAGCAAGAAGGAAGACAAGCCTCCCGCGCGCGCTGAAGTACCGATAGCGAACTGAGAGAGATGCGATTTGCAGACAAGCGGCGTCCGGATGAGACGCCGCTTGCTGTTTTGTGGGAGATTGAATCTCAACTATTCTAAAGCTTCTCTTTGCATCCTCACGGCAAAGTTCCACCCGTGCTCCGGCGCCCCCGGAAACGCCAAGAAATCGTCAAGATCGAGTGGGTCTCCGCGAGGTTTGTTTTACTTTTGAGTCTTAGTTAATTTTATACCGATCCCAATTTCACAGGGTAAGTCCAGTTGTGATAATGATGAACATCGAAGATTTCCTACCGAGAACTGACGGAGTAAAGCACTAAATGCGCGAAGCAAACCTGAAGATAAACAAGCCTAAGACCTTTTGCGGAATAGTCGGAATCTACGGGGCCGAAAACGCGTCAAACTATATCTATTACGGTCTGAACTCGCTTCAACACCGCGGTCAAGAGGCCGCAGGCATCGTCACGCGCGAGAGGACTCCTGAAAAAACCGCCTTCAACGTCCACAAGAGCACAGGCCTGATTTCTGATGTGTTCAAGGACGAGAGGATACTGACTGAAGTTCTCAGGGGAAACGCCGGGATCGGCCACAACAGGTACTCTACAACCGGCGCCGCCGAAAGCAGAAAGAATGTTCAGCCGATCGTGGTAAACTACCGCAAGGGAAATCTCGCCATAGCGCACAACGGCAACCTCACCAACTCGCACCGGCTGCGGGACGAGCTGACCGAAAGCGGGACGATTTTTCAGACGACGACTGATACCGAGATCATTCTCCATTTGATAGCCAAGAGTCAGAAAGAGACGATCATCGACCAGGTCTATGAGGCGTTGCAGATCGTCAAGGGCGCTTTCTCTCTCGTAATCCTCACGGACAACCAGCTGATTGTCGCGCGGGATACTTACGGTTTTCGCCCGCTGTCGCTCGGCAAGGTAGGAAAAGCCTTCATCGCCGCCTCGGAGACCTGCGCCTTCGACATACTTGGCGCGGAGTACTTACGCGACGTAGAACCTGGCGAGATAGTTATAGTCGATGATGAAGCCATCGCGACCGGCGAGGTGCATTCGATGTTTCTCCCCGACATTCCGAAGCAGTCGAGACATTGCATTTTCGAATATATTTATTTCTCTCGCCCGGACAGCAAGATTTTTGGAGAGAGCGTCGACAAGGTCAGAAGGAAAATTGGGAAAGGCCTTGCCGAGGAATCGCCTGTGCAGAACGATGAGGATGAGAAGCTGGTTGTCATAAGCGTTCCCGACTCTTCGAACACCGCGACTCTCGGCTTCGTGTCGCAGAGTCTCAAGATGGGGATCAAGGCGAAATTCGAAATCGGACTCATAAGAAGTCATTATATAGGGCGAACATTCATACAGCCAAACCAGTATTCCCGCGACCTTAAGGTCAAGATAAAGTTCAATACCGTCAAAGGGGTGCTGAAGGGAAGGAAGGTCGTTATCGTTGACGATTCAATAGTCCGCGGCACAACGAGCAAGCAGCTGGTGAAACTGATAAGAGAGGCTGAACCGGCGGAAGTTCATTTCAGAGTGAGTTCGCCCCCGATCATGCACCCATGTTATTACGGGATGGACTTCCCGTCGGAGGGAGAATTGTTCGCCAACCAGCACGACGGCGATCTGGAAGCGATGCGGAAGGAACTCAATGTGGATTCGCTTTCTTATCTTTCGCTGGAGAAGCTTTTGGATTCGGTGCCTGCCGGAGAGCGCAAGAGTTACTGCACTGCCTGTTTCAGCGGGGAATATCCGACCGACGTCGAGGTGAACCGCAAGGAAGAGTTTGAGGCAAATATAAATGAGGAAAGGTATTGACACTTGTGATTCGGCTTTCTGTCTGTCGGCGCGGGCGACGGTTGGGACTCGTGAAGTAGGAGCTATTTAATCCGGAAATTGGGAGTAAACCTCGGTTGACCGAAGCGTCTCGCGGGAGCATGGCATTGAAAGTTGAGAAGCGGTGGACGATCTCGAACGTTCTCAGCCTCAGCCGAATAATCTTGGCGGTCCCGATAGTGCTTCTCATTCTCAAGCCTGGGAACGAATATCGCCTTGCTGTTGTGATCCTGATGATTATTTCGGCGGCAACCGATTTTCTGGACGGGTTGCTGGCCAGGGCGTTAAATCAGGTTACCGACTTCGGCCGTCTCCTCGATCCTGTCGCGGACAAGGTTTGTATCATAGCCATTTCAGCCGCGCTCGTCGTCGTGGGCGATCTGCCCATCTGGTACGCCGCACTCGTCGCCCTTCGCGATATACTCATCGTCGCGGGAAGTCTGCTGATAATCAACAGGCGCAAAGTAGTCGTTCAATCCGTATGGGCGGGGAAGTGGACGGTTGCCTTCATCGCGGCATACCTTCTCGTCGCAACCCTGAGGATGGAATCGCTAGCGGTATTGAAGACGGTCTTCCTTTATGTGAGCACGGCCGGATTGTTCGTTTCACTAGGAGTTTACATTAGGATTTATCAAAAGCGCATGGCGGAGAACCGGGCGGCCTGATCTCGGGACGGCGCCTCCCCTCCAATATTCAAAGGAATGCATCACTAATGGGTTTGCTTGATCGATTCAAGAAAGTAAAAGACGGGTTGTCACGAACTCGCTCGACATTCGTCGAGAAGATCACGAAAGTCATCTCGAAGAAGACAAAGATCGACGACGAGATGATCGACGAAATAGAAGAGACTCTTCTCTCGAGCGACGTCGGGTTCGACGCGACTGAGAAAATAATCGGAGACATCAGATCGCGGGTCAAGTCGGAAGGATACGAAGACTCGGCGGTGTTGAAGAGACTCTTGAGGGAAGAGATCGCGAAGTATCTGATGGAGCCGAATGGCGGCTCGGGTCGCGACGGCGCGCCGCACGTCATCATGATAGTCGGCGTAAATGGCGTCGGCAAGACTACTACCGTCGGGAAGCTTTCATACAATTTCAAGAATGACG
>JAJYGB010000425.1:11643-18757 GCA_021785235.1 Bacteroidota bacterium | reverse complement strand
CCTAAAGTGCCGGTTGAGTTGTAGTTCAGATATGTAAACTTACCTGTCCTGGCGAAAACCGCGGCATCGATTGTCAGGTTCTGCGAAGTCTGAGTGTTGATACCCACGCTGTTATCGGCAACTAGGCCCAACATGTCCTGGCTGCTTGGGTTTGTTTGCGGATCGTTGTAGTAGTTAATATTACCCTCAATTATGACATTCCCATTATTTGATGTGTTCCCATTGGCAGCGTAAAGGTTTTTCTGTGATGTCTTCGCGGCATAGCTGTTGGAGGCATTGGCGCTTGTCCCGGCACCCTGCTGCGCGATGACGGTTACGTCCCCATCCAGTGTCCCCTGCACGTGCACGTCACCGTTATTGACCAAAATTACTCCCTGCCCACCGCTCTCAAAGGTGCTCAGGCTTACGGTAGAATCTCCGGAGGCCGGGATCCTCGTCGTCGTTCCTGTGGATTTGGTGTAAAGCGACGTGTAAAACGAAACCGTGGGCGAACTGGAGGAACTCGCATTGAAAGTCAAATAAACGTCATATGTGTCTCCGCTGTTCGCGTCAGTGTTTGAGAATGTGTGCGTTGCGGCAGAGGAATATTGACTGAGACTCGTCGGCATCGGAATCGTAACCCCGGACTGATAGCTATTGGCCTTAAGCGTGTCCCCGTTACGGTCCGGAAGGCGGGTCGGATTCGTGCCGGTACCAGTAGATACACTTCCTTTAATTACCGGGACCCCGGACACGTACATTGTGCCGTTTGTGTGATATGGTCCAGTCAGTGTATCTCCGGTTATGAAAGACGTGTTGTTTTCGGTGTTCGAAAAGAAGGCGAATCTGGAAAATCTGCTCGGGCTTAGTATGACTTGTACGGTGTCGTGTAAGTTGCTGTACGTGCCGGGATAGGTTGAGGTTGAGGTTATCAGCAGATCGCTGTCTCCATTTAGGGTATCCCATCGAGTGCTGATATTGAAGCTTCCCCCATTAAAACTCCCCGAGAGGCTCGGGATAATGGTCCTGGGGTTTCGGAAAACAGAATCGGCGGCGATGTTGGCAGCACTGACAGCAATATTGTGCGATGCTGTCTGGTCAAAATAATCGCTGAAATTCTCGGTGGACGCAAGGCTCGCCTTGTTCCAGTATTGGCTTGCAACTCCGAATATGAGGCTGAAGCCTAGTATCACTAACAATGCTCCTCTTCCAACCATTTGGCACCTTACCTGTCTCTTAGATTTCTTGAAATGAGTCTGGTTTGTCTCCAAATCGCATAGTTGCTTGAGTAAGAAGTGTCATAAGCAGCGGTGGGTTCGACCTTGACTGTAAGCTGAATAAGCTGAGGCGGGTCAGGCGCTCCTCCCACATATCCCGGAAGTTCCTGGCCGAAAGTCTCAAAGTAGGCAAGAGAGAATTCCGTGACCCCGAGATTCGACTCCATGGTGGGACCGCTATCAACTTTTCTGCAGAGCATCCTAATGTCAGGATTCGGACTCCCCGGGACAGCTCCTCCAAGGTACCACGTGACCGTATCGAGTTGCCCGACGTTGCTCAGGTCGGCTACGAAGGCTATGCTGTCCGAGTCGCCGTAAAGGATATACATAGCCGGATCGGTGGTCAGGTTCGGGTTCTTGCAGTACCCGATTTTCCTGAAGTCATATTCGATGTTCTCAACCAAGGAAGTCAGATTCTGCTGAACCGTCAGGCTCGCCTCCGAGTCATACGTGTTTTTCGTCGCTTGCGCATCCATCTTGATGGCAACCACAAGAAGCAACCCTCCAATTAGCATGGAGCTGACTATATCAATTAAAGTTGAGCTGCCCATTTTCTCACCTCACCTAAACCACCAGTAGGAGTAAATGGTGGACATCTTAACTGTGTCACCAGGATCGTCTTTGCTCCAAACCCATACATCCAGCCTCTTGTTCCACGTCGCGGTGCTGGAGATTCCGTTTAAATTGCCGAGGGCAACATAAAAGACTCTGGTCGAATCGTAATAGATCAGCCCAGTGTTCATAGTGTCAGCCTGGACGAGCCCCATTCCATTCAGTCCATTATAATCATCGAAGTCGTTGGTATCGGTGGGATCGTTGTTCTCTTGGCCGAGTAACGAGTCCGGGGTCAGCTGGCTCAGTGAAGTATCGGTTTGCAGAATAGTGGTCTCATCGAATGCCTTTTCTTGAGCTTCTTCGATGACCGAAGTTGCCAAGGACACTTCTTCCAGTTGGAGATTGTTCTTAAGCAATACTTCATTATTGTCCACCAGGCTTCTGCTTGTCGTCAGAATTATCGTCCCCAGGAGCATTACTGCTCCGATGGTGAGAAGAGTCTGTCCAGTACCCATTTAGTTCTCCTTTAACACAAAGCTCGTACAAATCTGCACAATTCTGCCCATCTAAGCAAATGACGCAGCTCACCCCCGCCGCTTTTCGGCAGGCCTGGCTATTACGATATCAAATTCGCGCAACCATTCAATTTCGGGAAAGGATCGGCAAAAATCGAGCATTTCCTGATCCATCAAGGTCTTACTAAAGCCTTAGTTACGGTTCAAGAACACGTTGACGCTATCTATTCGAACCTCGCATCTTATGGACTCTCTCCCCTCCGTCGAGGTACCCCACTAAACCTTACAAAGAATTTCTGGTGCCGAAGGCGGGACTCGAACCCGCACGCCCTTTCGGGCCCTGCCCCCTCAAGACAGTGTGTCTACCAAATTTCACCACTTCGGCAAGCCAAAAAAATTAAAAAAACCAGGGCGAAAAAACAACACCGCTCTTAGCGGCGCGGCCCTCTCCTCTGCCTGTCGGAGTTCCGGTGCTGAGGTTGATATTCCTCTTCGTGGGCGTCCGGGTTCGGGTTTTCTAACAGGACTTTTCTGCTGAGGTTGTACCTGCCCATATCGTCAACTTCCATCAGCTTGACCTCGACCTGGTCGCCGAGTTTGAAGACATCTTCTACCTTGTTGACTCTCTTGTGATCGATTTGCGAGATATGAAGCAGGCCTTCCTTGCCGGGGAGGAACTCGACAAATACGCCGAAGTCCATCAGGCGCTTAACGGTGCCTTGATATACCTTTCCAACTTCCGGAACCTGAACCAGGCGCTCTATCATCTCCCTGGCCTTGTCGCTGGCTTCGGCCGAGACAGCCGCAATCACAACTGAACCGTCGTCTTCGATGTTGACTTCCGCGCCGGTTTGCTGGACAATGCTCTTGATCATCTTTCCGCCGGGTCCGATAACCGCCCCGATCATATCGACGGGTATCATTATCGAAGTCATCCTTGGAGCGTATTGTGAAAGTTCTTTGCGAGGCTCGGGAATCGCCTGCTCCATTATTCCGAGAATATGCTGGCGCCCTTCCTTCGCCTGGGCAAGCGCCCTTTCCATGATAGCGAAAGAAATCCCCCGGATCTTAATGTCCATCTGGAACGCGGTTATCCCGTCCCTGGTGCCGGCCACCTTGAAATCCATGTCGCCGAGGTGATCCTCGTTACCGAGGATGTCGGTGATAACTGCGACGTCGCTATCTTCCTTGATGAGTCCCATCGCAATTCCCGCGACGGACTTGGCCAGCGGCACGCCGGCGTCCATCAGAGCCAGTGAACCCGCGCACACTGTCGCCATGGAAGATGAGCCGTTTGACTCGAGTATATCCGAGACGATGCGGACCGTGTACGGAAATTCCTTCTCGCCGGGGATGAGATTCTTCAATGCCCTCTCGGCAAGGTTTCCGTGTCCGATCTCTCTTCTTCCGGGTCCCATCATCCTGGCGATTTCGCCGACGCTGAATCCCGGGAAATTGTAATGGAGCATGAATCTCTTTGAGGACTCTGGCAGCAGACCGTCGATCATCTGTTCGTCCATCTTGGTTCCGAGCGTGACGGATGTAAGACTCTGCGTCTCACCTCTGGTGAAGAGAGCCGAGCCATGCGTCCTGGGGAGGAGTCCGACTTCGACCTTTATCGGCCGAACATCCTTGTATCCTCTGCCGTCAAGCCGCCGCCCTTCCTTCAATATCATCTGGCGCATATCGACTTTATCGATATCGTGAAGGATTTCGGAGATCTTTGCTTCCTGCTCGGGGTATTTCTCCGCCAGCGCTAGCTGTACGTCTTCCCTTATCTTCTTCGTCTGTTCGCTGCGTTCCGCCTTCTTCACGATCTTTCTGTTCAAATCGTGGATGCGGTCGAAGGAGAGCGCCTTCACTTCGGCAACCATTGCTTCGTTCACATCGTCCTTTGGAACAGCCCTCTTCGTATTGTTGACGAGGGACGCAAGTTCCTTCTGGAGCGCGACAATTTCCTTGATATACTTGTGAGCGAACTCAAGGGCGCCGAGCAATTCGGATTCCGAAACCTCATGTGATTCGCCCTCGACCATTACGATCGAGTCGTCCGTGCCGGCAACCGTCAGATCCATATCGCTCTTGTCAAGCTGCTGGACCGTCGGATTGACCACGAACTGGCCTTCCACTCTTCCGACTCTGACTTCGGCAATTGGTCCGTCGAAAGGTATGTCGGAGACGGCCAATGCGGCCGAGGCACCGATCGCCCCGAGCACATCGGGGTCGTTCTCGCCGTCGAATGAGAATACGGTTGCGACTACCTGCGTCTCAAAGTTCCATTTCTTCGGGAACAACGGACGAATCGGTCTGTCGATCAGACGTGCGGACAGAATTTCCTTCTCGTTCGGCCTTCCCTCTCTTTTCATGAAACCGCCCGGAATTTTTCCGGCTGAAGCTGTCTTCTCGCGGTATTCAACCGATAGCGGAAGGAAATCAATCCCTTCCTTTGCCTCTTCAGAGGCGACGACGGTCGCCAGCACCATGGTGTCGGCGTACCGAACCATGACAGCACCGCTGGCCTGTTTGGCGAGCTTTCCCGTCTCAAGTGAGAGTTTCCTGCCGCCTATTTCTATTTCTTTAGTTATAAAACCTTCCATCTTCTGTCCTTTTTCTTTTACTTTCTGAGGTGGAGTTCCTCAACAATTTTTCGGTACCGGTCGATGTTCTTCGACTGCAAGTACTCAAGTAGCCTGCGGCGTTTTCCGACCATCCTCAGCAGACCTGTGCGTGAGTGGTTATCCCCTTTGTGAGTCTCAAAGTGGGATCCCAGTTCGTTAATCCTTTCTGTAAGAATGGCAATTTGCACTTCCGGGCTGCCCGAGTCATTTCCGGATTTGCCATACTTCTTCACAATTTCCTGTTTCTGCTCCTTAGTTATAGGCATTACAAAAAACTCCTATCTTTGTTTGTTGATCGTTTTAACCAAAAACTCGTTCATCATGCGCTTGTCCTGATCCATCTGCGCTATGAGCTGCTCGGCGGAATCGAATTTCATCTCGTCGCGCAGCCTGAGGATAAAAGAGACTTTTATCCGTTTTCCGTAGATGTCCCGGTCGAAGTCGGCAATCCACACTTCAACGATCGGAACGCCCTCGTCCTCGAAGGTGGGGCGAACGCCGAGGCTTGCAAGCCCCGTCAGTTTGTTTCCCTCCACGGTCACTTCCACGACGTATACTCCGAACGAGGGTATCAGGAGTCGCTCGTCGACCAGTTTGAGATTCGCGGTCGGATAACCCAGCAATCTGCCTCTCTGGTCCCCACGGATCACGTATCCTTCGACCGAATAAGGCCGACCAAGCATCTTGTTCGCCAGCTGAAGGTTGCCGTTCCGCAACGATCCCCTGATCACACTGCTGGAAACCTTTTCGTTGTCGATAAGGATAGCATCGATGTAATCGACACCGAAGCCGGCCCTTTCTCCAACCCTGCGCGCGAACTCTACAGTACCCTCCGCACCACGCCCGAAGGTGTGGTTGTAGCCAAGTACCAATTCGTGCATCCCGACTTTCTTAAGTATAAGTTTGAGGAGGAAGTCCTCGGCGGTAATCATCGAAAAGTCGCGGTCGAATTTCAGAAGGCATATCTCGTCGATCCCTGCTTCGGCGATCAGCTGTACGCGTTCTTCCTCGGTCGTCAGGAGTTCTACTTTCTTCCGGCCAAGAATCTCCTGCGGATGCGGTTTAAAGGTTATCAGGACGCTTCTGCCGCGGAGCGCCCGGGCCTTCTCCACGAGCGTATCGAGTATTCGTCTGTGAGCGACATGGAGACCGTCGAAAGTACCGACGGTGACGACAGATTTCGGACTGAAGGTGATATCATCCAGTGAGTAGCGAATCATGCCGCGAATCTCATTTTCAAATCTTCAATTCCGACGGCATCCTCGGCTTTGTACGAACCGATACGTGTCCGCACGAGTTCGATAAGGACGGAACCGCAGCCAAGCTCGTCGCCGATATCCCTTGCAAGGCTCCTGATGTACGTCCCGCTTGAGCAGACCACCCGCAGCTTTAGGAGCGGCGAGTCGAATGTCTCGATCGCGATCTCAGCTATCGTCACCTTCTTCGGCTTCAGCTCAAATTCCACGCCGCGCCGCGCCAGGTGATATGCCCTTTTCCCGTCGACCCACGCTGCCGAGTAATCGGGCGGCACCTGGTCGATAGTTCCGGTGAATTTTGCGAGTACTTCTTTTATCCTTGCCTCGGGAAAAGCCACCTCGGGGGCCTGTACGACAAGCTCCGTCTCCAAATCGTGACTCTTTGATGTGACTCCAAGTCTCAGTGTGGCCAGATATTCCTTTTCAAGCTTGAGGATGCTTTCCATCGACTTCGTTTTGCTTCCCGTAAGAAGGATAAGTAATCCCTCCGCGAGAGGATCAAGTGTTCCGGCGTGGCCCACCTTCTTCAGCTTCAGTTCATTACGAACTTTGCGGACGACTTCGAAAGAAGTCATACCTTTCGGCTTATAGACCGCGATGATGCTGCCGACCTCACTTGTCATTATTTCCACTTCCTGAATCCCGACTGTCGTTCTCGTGCGTTTTCTTCAGTAACGCTTCGATGTTTGCCACATAGTCCATCGTATCATCTATGAAGAAAGCGATCTCCGGCGCGAACTTCAATCTAACCTTCGCGGCTATGAAATGACGTATGTCTTTCTTCGCTTCATTGAGGAGAAAGAGCGTCCGGTCTTTAACCTTTGTGTCTCCGAAGACGCTGACGTAGATCCTTGCCAGCTTCAGGTCCGGCGACATCGTCACCTTCGTGACAGTCATGAAGCCCATCTCAGAGG